>JAYUGZ010000595.1:0-9468 GCA_043767465.1 Cyanobacteriota bacterium | reverse complement strand
TGAATTGAGAAGCTGTTTGGACAATCACGAAAATCAGAGAGAAGATTGCTAGAATCAGCAAGCCGTCTTGCCAAGTCCAAGCTGACCTTTCTAAAGTTCTATTGGCTGGTGTTAGAGGTCTTGTCATAATAATTAGTTATTGGAATTGGGAATTGGGCATGGGGAATGGGGAATTGGGCATGGGGAATGGGGAATTTAGTAACAGTTAACAGTTAACAGTCAACAGTCAACAGTCAACAGTCAACAGTTAACAGTCAACTAACTATTCACCTTTTTCTTCAGATTCTAAGAACATTTCACCACCTGGTTCGTCGTAGCTGTACAACTCTGCATAGCGGCCCCAATCGATAGCAGTTTGCAATTGCCGCATTGCTTCTTGGGGGCTAAAGTGGGCTTCGAGAATATCTAAAATCAACTCTTCAGAAATGCGGTGATTGCGCTTGGCCTGAAGCATTCGAGAAATTTGTTGTACGAGGCGAATATTGCTGAGAATTTGGGTGCGCACAATTTGTTTGCGCTGGTCAATTCCGCCGGCAATGAACTGGATGCCCACTGGTGTTAACAGGAGGTCGCCTTCTTGGATTACTAGAAAATCCATTAATTTGGCTGCTTCGACGATCGGCAAAATGTCGTCAACCTCTAACATTAATTCTTGACCTAAACGGTAAAGGTCTTTTTCTTGACGGTCTTCTAATAGTTCTAAAAGACCTGCGATTGCACCAGTTCGTACCTGCGGTAGAGATTGGTATTTAGCCGTTTGGGTGGGTTGAGGTTGAGATACAGTAGTGGCACTTGCAGCGGGTGCTGTCACTGTTTCGCAGCTCAAGTCGGGATTAGTGAGAATTTTGTAAACTTGGTCTACGAGAGCTTGGAATTCGGCTGTTTTGCGATCGCGATAATGCGGCAAAGTCACCGTTAATTCGGCGCGAATTCGCCCCGGATTGCGGCCCAAGACTACAATTCGATCAGCTAAAATGACCGCTTCTTCAATCCCGTGAGTTACGATTAACACAGCTTTAGTGGGAATCTTTTTTTCTAGCCACAAATCTAATAACTCAAACCGCAAGTTTTCTGCTGTTAGCACGTCTAAAGCCGAAAACGGTTCATCCATGCAAAGCAATTCGGGTTCCACCGCCAAAGCTCTAGCAAATCCCACCCGCTGCCGCATTCCGCCAGAAAGTTCTTTCGGATAAGCATTTTCAAATCCATCCAAACCGATAATGTCAATCATGCGTAAGGCTTTTTGGCGGCGCGGTTCGGGCAATTCTCCTTTAGCTTTTAAGCCTAATTCTACATTTTCTAGTACCGTCAGCCAGGGATAAAGGGCAAAGTTTTGAAATACAATTGCTATCCCAGGATTTAAGCCGACTAAAGGACGATTGTGGTAGAGAACTTGACCGTCACTGGGTGGAATTAGCCCGGCAATTATCCGCATTAATGTTGATTTGCCAGAACCGGAAGGGCCGAGTAAAGCTACTATTTCCCCCGATCGCAGTTCTAAATTAATTGGCTCTAAAATAGATATTTGTTGACCGTTGGGCTGCTGATAAGCCTTGCTGACACCTTCTAAGGTAATCAGGCACTCTGTTGCTGTTTTAGCTACCACAACTAAACCCCCTCGCTTGTTGTTTAACTTTAGTTATTAGTCAGTAGTCAGTAGTCAGTAGTCAGTATTCATTAGCAAAAAACTCTGCGAAAATCACAACTGTTGATTGATCAGTGATTACTGATCACTGACTGCCGAGTATTCGGTCAATTTTCTGTAATCGGCGATCGCTTTTTCACCAGGAATAAGACTGGAATAGCAGCGTGTTGGAGCGCAACTGAAAATACAGCCAGCCAAGTAATTGAGCGATCGTCCAAAATTCCCATCGCCTGCGCTGCCCAGAAACCATGATAAGCCATAGCCTGTATTAAATATCCCATAGGCGGAACCTCTTTTGTCCGCAGGCACGAGTCCGGTTACAGCGGCTTTCCAAATCAAAACTCGTCAAATCCTCTCTCCCTCTCCCGGAATCCCCTTGTTGCTTGTTCCCGAATCCCCTCTCTCCCCCTCGAACATCGCAGACAATCTTTCGCTGGCGCTGTAGCACGAGCTGCGGGGGACATCAGTACGTCGCGGGCCCGAGTGCATCTGCTGTGTTTGTCGGTGCTAGAGGCGATCGTCAATGGGGCGGCTGCTTGTCTGGTTCCGGTTAGTGGCTTGATTGATGAATAAATGAGTAGGAAAATAGATTTAGAATCGCTGATGCGATCGGGGCGGGGATTTTCCTGGTAGTTAATTTGTTCTTTTGAGCTGGTATTGTTGGCACAAACTGATTCGATCTATTTTCCTAGCCGAGCTAACATCGCACCTAACTGAACGGCGATTACTCCTAGTATGGCACTGCCAGCCCAATAAAAAGCTGCAAAGCTGTAAGCTCGATCGCGCAACAAGACATTTGTCTCTAAACCGTAGGTCGAAAAAGTAGTATAAGCCCCCAAAAATCCCGTTGCTACCATTAATCGGACTTCCGTCGGAATAGTCGGCACCCGTTCAAAAACCAGGGTGATAAAAAATCCCATAGCCAAACAACCGGTGATGTTAATAAAAAAAGTTCCGTAGGGAAAAGCCGTGCCGAAACGGTTGACAAACCACAAGCTGATATAATATCGGATCAAAGCGCCCGCAACGGCACCTAAACTAATTGCGATCGGATGGGGGAGATTGGGATCTTGCAGCATACAGCTATTTAAGATTTGCGAGTTGCCATTGAGTTAGATTTTAGATTCAGCGGACTCATGTAAAGTATTGTATGATTAAATTGGCGATCGCTCTGGCGGTTGCCAACTAAAAATTATAGAGAGTATCTATGCAAATTGTGCTGGCTGCCGTAAACGATGACTTGATTAGAGCCTGGGAAAGCACTTGCGGTAATATGCAAAATGTCAAGATACACCGCGGCTCAATCTTTGATGTGAAATGCGATGCGATTGTGAATCCGACAAATAGTTTTGGCTTCATGGATGGTGGCTTAGATTTAGAGATTTCGGAATATTTTGGAAGTCATGTTAAAGAACGATTGCAAAAATTAATTCAGACTCGCCATCACGGCGAACTCTTAGTAGGCATGGCAGAAGTTGTAGACACAGATCATGCTGAAATTCCCTATTTAATCGCTGCCCCAACAATGCGAGTTCCCACAGTTTTAACAAATACAGTGAATGTTTATCTAGCAACCCGCGCTATTTTAACTCTGGTGAAATTTGGCACGGTTCCAGACGGAACGCCAGTCAAACATATCATTGAAACTATCGCTATTCCCGGCATGGGTACGGGAATAGGCAAAGTGCCGCTGGATATCTGCGCACATCAGATGAAAGTTGCGCTCGAAAATATCCTCTTATCTCAATACAAGTTTCCTGAATCTTGGCAGGAGGCTCAAAGGTGTCACGATTTGTTGTCTGCGAGTGATCCCGGAGATTTGCCGTTGGAAAATTGAAATAATTAAATCTCAAAATTTGAGATTTTTGAGAAACCAAGCTTGGTATCGCGTGTTTTTAGGTAGAGCGACTTTTCAGCAATTAAAGTGCGCTAAACCGTACCTGTAAGTTGGCGGTATCCTACACATGAACTCAACTTTGGTAGATAAAATGTAGTAGAATAGGACAAAGTTTTTAATGCCAGTCTTAAATACCAGAATGAATTCTGGCGCTACACATACAAAGTCCGCTCCAAATAAACTGAGAAAGGAGATAATTGATATGACAGATCCAAATGTGACCGAAGTAACAATTGTAGAGGCAACTCCAGAAACGACGGCGATCGTTAAAAAAGAGATGCCCGATGCGACTGATGAGACGATCGCCGAAACTGCCGCCTTGTTTGAAGCAATTAAAAAACGCGCCGCCGCTGAAGTCCAAGCAGCGGGCGATCTTACCCGCGAAGCTTATTTGAAAGCTGTGACTAAAGCGTCGGGGGCGATCGAACAAAATAAGTCGATCGCCAAAGAGAGAATGACAGAAGCAGTCAGCCTACTCAAAAAAGAATCTGAGAAAAATTGGCTGGTGGTTGATGCGATTAAAACACGGGCGCAGGCGCAGATACAAGATGCCGGCGAAGTCAGTCGCGAGGCTTATTTGAAAGCGGTGCGACAAGCGCGAGAAGCGGTGGAACAAAATAAATTGATCGAACGATCTCGCATCGATCAAGCTGTTGACCACATTCACAAGGAAACTGAAAAAAATTGGCACGTTGTGGTGGGAGAAATTGAGTCGCTAGGGACTCGCTTAAAAGAGACGGCGAAGTCTGCATGGAATGCGCTAACGGCGTTTGTTGAGAAGTCTCGTAACAATCGCGGCGATTCGTAGAAAGATTCAACGCAATCGTCTGGCGATCGTTGATGGTACAGCCCGCCTGGTTCCGAACCCCCGGCGGGCTATTCGCGATCGCCCCAGCATTTGCATTCAGCACAATGTTCAGGCATACTGCATAATTAAAAAGCTTTATTTTTAGTCCATAACCCCCAACCCATGAGAACTTACTACTGCGGCGAACTGCGAAGCAAACACATCGGAGAGACTGTCACCCTGTACGGCTGGGTGGATCGCCGCCGCGATCATGGCGGGGTGATTTTTCTGGATTTGCGCGATCGATCGGGTATCGTGCAAATTGTCAGCGATCCACAACGCACCCCCGACTCCTATAACGGCGCTGAGGCTTTGCGCGGCGAATACGTGGTGAAGATTATCGGTAGAGTCACCAGCCGCCCGGAAGATTCCCTCAACCCCAAATTGCCCACGGGTGAGGTGGAAATTTACGCCTCGGAGATTGAGTTGTTGAATGCGGTGCGCAAACAGTTACCGTTTCAGGTGGCGACGGCGGATCATGAAAATGTGCGGGAAGATTTGCGCTTGAAATATCGGTATTTGGACTTGCGGCGCGATCGCATGAGTCGCAATTTGCAGCTTCGCCACCAAGTTGTCAAAGCTATGCGTCGCCACCTGGAAGACGTTGGGGGTTTTATTGAAGTTGAAACACCGATTTTAACGCGATCGACTCCTGAAGGTGCGAGAGATTATTTAGTGCCCAGCCGCGTCAACTTGGGGGATTGGTACGCTTTGCCGCAGTCGCCGCAATTGTTCAAACAATTGTTAATGGTTTCGGGTGTGGACAGATATTATCAAATTGCCCGCTGTTTCCGCGATGAAGATTTGCGCGCCGACAGACAGCCGGAATTTACGCAATTAGACATGGAAATGAGTTTCATGTCTTTGGAAGAAATCATCGAATTAAACGAAGGTTTAGTCTCCCAAATTTTCCAAAGCGTGAAAGGCGTAGAATTGTCTCGTCCTTTTCCGCGCTTGACTTATGCTGAAGCGATGAATCGTTACGGTAGCGATAAGCCAGACACTCGTTTCGGTTTGGAATTAGTCGATGTTTCCGATTTGATGAAAGATTCGGGATTTAAAGTATTTTCCGGGGCGATTGCTGCGGGCGGAATTGTGAAAATTTTGCCGATTCCGGGCGGGAATGATGCTTTTTCTAATGAACGGATTAAAAAAGGCGATTTGTTTAAGGAAGCCAGCGAAGCCGGTGCGAAGGGATTAGCTTTCATTCGCGTGCGGGAGAATGGCGAAATTGATACGATCGGCGCAATTAAGGATAATTTGACGGCAGCGCAAAAACAGGAATTGCTCGATCGCACGGGCGCACAACCTGGTCATTTGTTGTTGTTTGCAGCAGCCGATGTGAAAACTGTCAATAAGACTTTAGATAGATTGCGTTTGTTTGTCGGTAAGGAGTTGGGATTGATTGACAAAGAACAGATGAATCTGTTGTGGGTGACAGATTTCCCGATGTTTGAATGGAACGCTGACGAGAAGCGTTTAGAAGCCATCCATCACCCGTTCACTGCGCCGCATCCTGACGATATTCACGATTTGAAGACCGCGAGGGCTCAAGCTTATGACTTGGTGTTAAATGGCACGGAAGTGGGCGGTGGTTCTCTGCGGATTTATCAGCGGGATGTTCAGGAAAAGGTGTTTGAGGCGATCGGCTTATCGACTGAGGAAGCTTACAATAAGTTCGGCTTTTTGCTGGATGCGTTTGAGTATGGAACTCCGCCCCACGGCGGGATTGCTTACGGCTTGGATCGGTTGGTGATGCTGTTGGCTGGGGAGGAATCTATCCGCGATGTGATTGCGTTTCCGAAGACGCAGCAGGCGGGTTGTTTGCTGACGAATGCGCCGTCTGGTGTGGATGAGAAGCAGTTGAAGGAGTTGCAAGTGCGATCGACTTATACGCCCAAATCAGAGTCTAAGTAGTAAGAATACCCGGCGGTTAGAAACCGCGTCGATACAGACACTCACGCGCCTCCGCGGGTTGAAGAATGGGCAGTTAAAATGACGTTATCTTCAGTCCGCGGAGGCGGACTTCGTTCTTGTAGGCGCGGTTTCAACCGCCGTCTTATTTTATGAAACACCTCGACAATTTAACAATCCATCAGTTCCGAGGCCTGCGAGATTTGAACTTGCAGGACTTGGGCCAAATCAACATCTTGGTTGGTGGGAATAACTCAGGTAAAACCAGTGTTTTAGAGGCGATATCAACCTATTGTCGCCCCTTAGATCCGCTGGAATGGCTAAACACATCGTGGCGCCGAGAGATTAAATATTCTAGAAAACCCCAGCTCGATGCTCTTAAATGGTTGTTTCCTCAAAACAGTGAAGTTTCTCACCTCGAATTCTATGAAGGAGAAACTTATGTTTCAAGTAATGGCACTTTTCCTGTCACAGAATCGAGAGCAATTTACCGAGAGTTTGAAGGAGTTTCAGAGTTGGGCGAGGCAGAAAATAGCTCAGAATCTCAACTCGAAATTGACGAAATAGAATTTGACAATATTCTGCAAGGTGCTGAGTTAGAACTAAAAGTAGCAACTACTTTTGTCGAGCATAAAGAATTATCAGTAAGTTTTGAAATTTGGGAAAATCAGCGTTTTATTAACAGAAAAAATCGCTCAACTGCGGTATTGCCAATTGATACAGTAACACCGTTTTCTCACCGCATAGAACCGTTACAAATTAGCTTGTTATCAGAAGCTATTTTGTTGGGTATTAAGCCCGAAGTAATAAAATTACTTCAACAGATGGATTCAGAAATTACTGATTTAGTAATTTTGTCGCAAACTGGCAAACGTCCCAGTCTCTATATCGACCATAAACGTGTAGGTATTTCACCGCTAAGTGCTTTCGGTGATGGGGTTCGGCGTTTGCTATTCATTGCTTTAACGCTGGCAAAAGTTCAAGGTGGAGTTTTACTAATTGATGAAATAGAAACAGCAATTCATACTGAAGCACTTCGCAGTTCCTTTGCTTGGATTGTGCAGTGGTGTCAGCGATTCGACGTGCAGTTATTTGCAACTACCCACAGTTTAGAAGCGATTGATGCGATGTTGGATGCTAGCGATTCGGAGACGGATGTAGTTCTTTATCGTTTGGAAAAACAAGAGTCACAAACTAAAGCCGTTAGAATTGAACGAGAAAGATTGCAAAGATTGCGGGAGGATTTGGGTCAGGAGGTGCGCGTGTGAAATACGCCATTATTGGAGTAGAAGGGCCACACGATCAGGCATTTACGGGCAAGGTTCTCAAGCTTTTGGGTTTTAAGGATTTTCGGGACGAGTGGAACAAATTGGATAAGTTGACAAGATTGGATATGTCAAAAGAATTGGAGAGTAAATTTGACAAATTTTGGCACAAGTTTATTCCCCGTTATCCCAAACAAGGAGATTTGTACAAACGTCTTGATATGCCTTCTATTGTGTTTAATGATAGTATATCTGTAGCAATTTTTGCCGGTGAAGGCAGCAATCTTGTGACTAATTTGGATGACATTTTATTCGCAAATTCTGAGTATCAAACAAACTTGGCAGCCTTCGGGATAGTTGCCGATTGCGACAAGTCAACTCCCGATCGCATTGTCGAACTATATGCTAACAAATTCCGAAGTTATTTTCCTAATTTTCCAGTTAGCCCTGGTGTTGTAGATACCAATAGCCCGCGTACAGGAGTCTATGTTTTGCCAGATAACACTTCGCCCGGTGTGTTGGATACTTTGCTGTGAGTGCGGACAGATAGCTTATTCCGCGTATATGGAGAAAGCTAGTTCGTATCTAGATGGATTTTCTGAGTCAGAGAGGAAATCTTTAAAATGGAAAAATTTCGATCGACAAAAAGCTTTAGTTGCTACTGTAGTTAGTGTTCTAAAACCAGGCAAAACTAATACAACAAGTATTGCTGACAATAATTGGGTGAGTGAACAGACGCAGCAGCAGGTTCCGGCTTTGGCAAATTTTATTGAATTTTTGAGCCAACTTTTGGAAGTGAGTTAATCGCCAGTCTTGAACGCACGGGTGCCCAGAAACCAGGTTTTCCCCTTGAATTATTTGCCACCTAAGAGTTCACACCCAAGCATATGCGTTACCCTAGTAAATCAAAGCTCTCCCCAACAAAATTCATGCTTGCCCGCATCCAAGAACTAGCAGCCACCCTCGCACCCCGCTTAATCGAAATCCGCCGCCACATCCACTCGCACCCCGAACTCAGCGGTCAAGAGTACCAAACCGCGGCCTACGTAGCCGGAGTGCTCGCTTCCAGCGGAGTCCGCGCGATCGAAGGAATCGGCAAAACAGGAGTCCTCGGCGAACTCAAAGGCAACAGCAGCGAGTCCGGCTGGTTGGCAATTCGCACCGATATGGACGCTTTGCCGATTCAAGAACGTACTAACTTAGAATTTGCCTCCCGCAATGAGGGAGTAATGCACGCCTGTGGCCATGATATCCACACTACCGTTGGTTTGGGCGCGGCAATGATATTGTCTGAGTTAAAAGAAAAATTCTCTGGTAACGTCCGCTTCTTGTTTCAGCCGGCGGAAGAGATTGCTCAAGGTGCGCGCTGGATGATTGCAGATGGCGCGATGCAAGATGTTGATGGCATCCTCGGAGTGCACGTTTTTCCGACGATTCCGGGCGGTTGTATCGGTATCCGCCACGGGGCCCTGACGGCGGCGGCGGATGACCTAGAATTGATTGTAATTGGCGAATCTGGGCACGGTGCGCGTCCCCACGAGGCGATCGATGCAATTTGGATTGCTTCTCAGATTATTACGACTTTGCAGCAGGCGATTAGTCGCACGCAAAATCCTTTGAGGCCCGTGGTTTTGACGATCGGGCAAATTAGCGGCGGACGTGCACCAAACGTGATTGCCGATCGCGTAAAATTATTGGGTACGGTGCGATCGCTACATCCCGAAACCCACGAAAAACTGCCGGCTTGGATCGAACAAATTGTATCCAGCGTCTGCGCGACTTACGGCGCTAAGTACGAACTCACCTACAAGCGCGGCGTGCCGGGAGTCCAAAATGATCCTAAACTGACGCAATTACTCGAAGGTGCGGCTTTAGAAGCTTTAGGGCGATCGCGCGTCCA
>JAYUGZ010000594.1:0-9482 GCA_043767465.1 Cyanobacteriota bacterium | reverse complement strand
TATCATTTAGAGGTGACTGTTAAAGGAGAAATTGATGCGCGGACTGGGATGATTGCTGATTTGGGAGCTTTGCAAAAAGCGATCGACGATTATGTTGTCGAACCCTTCGATCACACTTTTTTAAATAAGGATATTGCTTATTTTGAGAAAGTTGTGCCGACTGCGGAAAATATTGCGGTTCGGATCGGGCAATTGTTGCGATCGCCCGTTCGGGAATTGGGGGCAGAGTTGCACAAGATTAAGCTGATTGAAAGTCCGAATAATAGCTGCGAAATTTACGGTGCAGATTTAGATGTAGCCGATGTCGCGCGCCAGCAACCATCAGCGGTTTTAGCTGGGGTTTAGAGTTAAACATCGGGTTGGTTGGGGCGGGTTCACCCGGATGTTTGGCTAATTGTGTAAAATGGTGAAGCCGCCCCGACGATTTCGAGGGTGATTCCGAGGGTTATTCAACCGGATGAGGGGCGAGAATATATTTTTTGACAAAAGTTCTTGAGCCAGAATTATTGGCACTTTTCCTGACAAGTCAGACGCAGCCCGTATTTTGGAGATAGTAGGCCAGCATTCCTCATCTCAGTTATTGTAACTGCTCAGAGTATGAGGTCGATCGCCCGATCGCTGACAAACAAGCACTAATTTCTCCTAGGTGAGTTGACGTTTATGCGAGTCTCAAATGTAGCTCTCTTGACTCTGGCCGCCCTCGCATCCCAGAATTTAACTACCAATACTCAGGCTGCTCCTGTTGCACCTCCCGTCTCTGGTGGGACACCGCAGGCTAGCAACTTTGTTGATGCCATAAATAATATCGCATCCCGTCCGGCGGAGTCAATGAGCGCGCCTGAGACGATCGCCCACGAACAATTTTCCCCAAGAATTACGGTAAAATCGCAGACTGGTTTGCTGGTAGCCGCCGCTCAACCGGAGTTATCTGCTGCTGCAAAAACCAAAGCGAATACTGCTGCTGCATCCGGCGATGAACTAACAAAATCTTTACAACAAACCTGGCTGTCTAAATTAATCGCAACCGGGGCCCAAAGCAATCCTCAAGTTCGCGAGGCTTTCGATTTTATTTCCCCGCTCACTGGTAGTGCTGAATCTGGATACGGTTTTAATAATACTATAAATCTGCTGAATATTTTGCTGATTCTCGGTACTGTATTTCCACCTGTGACAATCGCGTTTTTTTGGGCGATCCGTCGGCTGGTAGTCAGACAGTTAGTTGCGGATGCCAATCAAAGATTGCAGGGTATTGGCGTGTTGGAATCAGAGCTGACCAATTCTAGCCAACTCACTCAAAAATTGAGGGATGAACTAGAAGCGCAAATGAGTGCAGCCAAACAATCCATTGATTTTTTAAGTAGAGAAACTGAAATTTCAAAATCTTCCGTCGAGCAAATTGAGACTCTCAAATCTCAATTTCTGATGCACCTGCAAGTTTTGCTAACAGAAGTTTATGAGAAAAAATCGCAAATTGTTCAAGAAATTTCCCAACTTCCGGCAGTTGTTGCCAAAGAATCGGTAAAACTCGCACCTCAACCGCAGTCAAACACTTCCCAAAATTCGGCAAATGTACCTAGCGACGCCGAAAATTTGATTGCTGACGATTATATCAAGCAAGGCGAAGGGCTTTATTTTGAAGGCAATTATGATGAGGCAGTAGTCTGCTTTGAAAAAGCAATTCTCAAGAATAATAATTTGGATGAAGCTTGGTATTGGCGCGGAAATGTGTTAATTAAATTGCAGCGCCCGGAAGAAGCACTTGCCTGTTACGATCAAGCAATATCGATTAAACCGGATGGCTGGGAAGCGTGGTATAATAAAGCGAATTTGCTGGCAAAATTGCAGAAGTACGAAGAGGCGATCGCCTGTTACGAGCGAGCAAGTGCCAGCGAGTCCCACAAATACGCTTGTTGGCACAGCATAGCAGCTTTGTTGGGTAAGTTGCAGCATTACGAAGAGGCGATCGCTAGTTACGATCGCGCCCTGGCTATCAAAACAACCGATAGCGAAATTTGGCACAACCGAGGCGCGATGCTGGGCAAAATACAGCAGCACGCCGCAGCAGTCGATTCTTACGATCGCGCTCTTGCTCTCAATCGCAATAGATACGAGACTTGGTACAACCGAGGTAATATGCTGTGGAGACTGCTGCGCTACAGCGATGCCATCGATTCTTACGATCGAGCTTTGGGCATCCGGGCCGACAAATACGAAGTTTGGTACAATAAAGGCGCAGTGCTGGGAAAAATGCAGCGCTATCTTGATGCGATCGCAGCCTACGACAAAGCAATTGCGATTAAACCGCAGGATTTTGAAGTGTGGCACAACCGAGGCGCAGCTTTGGACAAACTGTCGCAGCACGAAGCAGCAATTGTATCTTACGAATCAGCAATTACCCTGAATTGGGCGTGTTACGAAGCTTGGTTTGGTAAAGGCGAATCTTTGGCAAAATTGCAGCGTCATGAAGACGCGATCGCAGCTTACGAAAAAGCGATCGCGATCAAGCCCGACTCCTACGATGCTTGGCACCACTTGGGTACAGCTTTGTCAGAATTAAAGCGCTACGAGGAAGCAATGGCAGCTTACGATCGAGCGATCGCCATCAAGCCAGAAAATGCTGAAGCTTGGCGCGATCGAGGCGCAATCGCCTCAGAATTAAAGCAAGATACAGAAGGATTTGCTACTGGCGAAAAAGATACTTAAAACCAGTCACAATCTGATTAATATCCGGACAGTTAGTTAGGCGTAAGGTGCACGCGGAGCGGTGCACTTTTTTTTACACGGTGTACAGGGGGACGTATAGCAGATTTTTTGCTAGATCAAATCTTTACAGACATTTTGAAATATTGTCCTGAAACTGGTTGAGTCAATAGAAACATATAGCTAAACTGTTAGCAGTATTTGCAATCGGCGAGCGCAATTATTTCTTAAAGTGAATAAGTATTAATTCGGCTCGAAATAATCTTAAAATCTCGGGAACATTGCTACAGCATTCTCATTCTCCACTCTTAACAGGACATCAAAGCGGAAATACAGTTGCAAAAATAGCAGGACAGCATAAAATTGCACAGAGAGATTACCTGATGGAGTAAAAAAGTATACTAAATACTCACATAAATGCCCGGTTTTTCTCCAGTCATCTGTTAAGTAAAATACCGCATTCTTACCCTGAAACATCTCTACAGGTGCTTCTACCAAAAGCAAAAAAAATTAACCTGTGGAGTTAAAAAACAATGGCAAACATAACAGGAACTCTCGGCCCCGATGTAATGCCGGGAATCTTACCAGACGGTCGCACAATTGGTCTGGGAAACTTACTGGCCGACGACACCATCAGCGGCCTTGACGGCAATGATGCGATCAATGCAGGGCCAGGAAATGACCTGGTATACGGCGGCCCCGGTAACGATATTCTGAATGGCAACGAAGGCGACGATCAAGTATACGGTGGCAAAGACGATGACCAAGTTTACGGTGGCAAAGGCAACGACTTAGTTAGAGGCGACATCGGTAATGACAGCGTTTTCGGCAATGACGGAAACGACAGTCTGTTCGGCGGCAAAGACAACGATACGATGTTCGGCGGCAAAGGCAACGACTTGATCCTGGGCGACCTCGGCGACGATGTACTCTACGGCGACCTCGGTTCTGATACGATGAGTGGCGGTGGTGGAAATGACATTTTTGCGATCGGGCGAGTTGGCGACGGCAAACCAACAGCCACCACAGGCGGCCCCGGAGTCCCCGATGCCGACGTAATTACCGACTTCCGAGTCGCCGGCAACGATGTCATCCAGTTATTTGGCGGCCTGCAATTCAGCGATTTGCAGTTCATCGATGGCACCGGTTCCAACGGCATTAGCATCGGCAACACCCTGATTCGCGATACCGGCACCGGCGAGTATTTAGTCAACATCCAAGGTTTGAGCGCAGCCCAACTGAGCGCGAACCCGGCTTGGTTCCAATCGGCTGGATTCCCGACACCGACACCGACACCGACTCCGACGCCGACACCGACTCCGACACCGACACCGACTCCTGCAAGCGTCTTCAGCTTTAGCACAAATAATTACTCTACTCCCGAAGGTAGTCCCGCTACAGTCACAGTGATTCGCACGGGCAACACTTCCGCTCCTGGAAGCATTAGTTTTGGTACTGTGGACGGTTCAGCCCTTTCTACTGGCTCGGCTGCTGACTACACTGCTGCTACGGGAAGTCTGAACTTTGCGGCAGGACAAACTAGCGCGACTTTCACTATCCCAACTCTGAATGACGCCATTACCGAAGCGCCCGAAACCGTGAATGTCTTCTTGAGCAATGGCAATGTGGGTACTGTCAATCCAGCCACGGTGACGATTTTTGATGCTTCAACTTCGGTATCACCAACTCCGACACCGACTCCGATTCCGACTCCGACTCCAACGCCTGCAAGTGTCTTCCAGTTCAGCCAGCAGAGTTACACTGTCAGCGAAGGTGGCCAGGCTACGATTACAGTTACTCGCACCGGTGGGACGGGTGCAGCAACAATTAACTACGCCAGTGTTGACGGTTCGGCTACTTCTAGCGGGACTGCACCCGACTACACGGTGGCGGCGGGTTCCCTGAACTTTGCACCGGGGCAAAATAGCGCGAGTTTCACTGTCCCGGCGTTGACTGATGCGATTACTGAAGGCCCGGAAACTGTGAACTTGGTTCTCAGTGGCGGCAGTGTTGGCAGCAATCCGGCAATCTTGACGATTAATGATGTGGCGCCGACTCCGATTCCGACTCCGACTCCGACTCCGACTCCGACTCCCACAAGTCCGACTCCAACTCCGACGACAGCGACTACTGGGCCTAGTATGTTCTTCTTTAGTGCCGCGACTTACAGCGGCAACGAAGGTAGCACTGTGAATGTGACAATCAATCGCTCTGGGGATTTGACAAAGGCAGGAACAATTCTATTTAGCACTGCTGACGGTTCGGCCACAGCTTCTGGCCCTGATTATGTCCCTGTCAGCAATGTGTCAGTGAACTTTGCTCCCGGTCAAGCTAGCGCGACAGTAGGCGTACCCATCCTCAATGATACGGTGCCGGAATTGACTGAGACTGTGAACTTATTCCTGAGCGGCGGTTCTGTAGCTAGTCCGTCAGCAGCAGTCTTATCGATTCTTGACAGCAGCGGTGGGCCAAGCAATGGATTCTTCTACGGTTCGGCTCCTGCCCCTGTGGCGGACTCTAGCACTG
Source organism: Cyanobacteriota bacterium (assembly GCA_043767465.1). GTDB lineage: Bacteria > Cyanobacteriota > Cyanobacteriia > Cyanobacteriales > Microcoleaceae > Microcoleus. Next base: position 4,256 of record JAYUGZ010000594.1, on the reverse strand, counting down.
GAGCGTTTACAATCAACCGGACAAGCGGTGTCGGTGCTGGAGCGATCGACTTTCTGATTGCTGCACCTGGTGGTGGCCAACCCAAGAATCTTACCGACTACTTTATCACTGGCCCTGCTGTAGTCCCCAACGCTACCGGCGGCACCGTGAATTTTGCTAACGGGCAAACTAGCGTCAGCCTGACAATTAACAACATTACTGGTTTGACTGCTGGTAATGTCAACTTAGGTTTCGGCGCTGGTTCGATCGCTACTCCAGCATCAACCTCGATTACTCTGCTTTAGGACTATTAGTAGAGTAATGCTCGCTCTACTAATAGGTTTCTGGAGTGCAGTTAAACTATTTTAGTTTAAGATTTGCCATTTAAGTTTTCCTCTTTTCGCCGCTCCAAACGGAGCGGTTTTTTTTTGTGGTAAGCTTAGATTAACTGTTGAAAAAGGAGAATAGTTATGTCTGTTCAGACTCAAAGACGGCTATTTACAGTGCAAGAATATCACCTGATGAGTGAGGCTGGCGTATTTAGAGATAATGAACGAGTAGAACTTATCGAAGGAGAAATTATCCAAATGGCAGCAATTGGTAGGCGCCACGCCGCCCGTGTCGATCGCCTCGCACGACTATTTAGCCAGATTCCAGAGTCTCTGGTGATTTTTCGGGTGCAAAATCCGATTTGCCTTAATGATAAATCCGAACCTCAACCTGATATTGCTTTAGTACAACCCCGTGCTGATTTTTATGAAGAATCCCTGCCAAATAGCGAGGATGTTTTGCTGTTGGTAGAGGTAGCAGATAGTACCGTTAATTACGATCGCGATGTGAAAGTACCGAATTATGCGCGATCGGGAATTCGGGAAGTATGGCTGTGGGATCTTGAGGTTAACTGTTTGGAAGTTTACCGTTATCCCACGGCAAATGGGTATACTTCAATCCAAAAATTTGAGCGGGGAGAAATTGTTTTACCGTTAGCTTTTCCTGATTTCCAAGTGAGTGTTGATTTAATCTTAGGTTAGGATGCTTTAGCAGTAGCTAGAATATTAGAAGCAAAAATAAGTAAACTTAGGCTAACTACAAAAAAAGGAGAATAGTTATGTCTGTTCAGACTCAAAAGTGGCTATTTACAGTCCAAGAATACCATCTGATGACTGAGGCTGGTGTTTTTGCGAATAATGAACGAGTGGAACTCATAGAAGGAGAAATTATCCAAATGGCTGCAATTGGTACTCGTCACGCGACTTGTGTTCGGCGACTGATCCGACAGTTTCGCCAAATTCCAGAAGAAAGTGCTATTTTGGATGTTCAAAACCCAATTCGGTTAACTGAACGTACCGAACCTCAACCCGATCTAGTTTTGCTGCAATTCCGTTTGGATTACTACGAAACAGCACATCCAATACCATCAGAAGTTTTGCTGTTAGTTGAGGTTTCAGATAGTACAGTTGATTATGACCGCGATGTGAAAGTACCTAACTATGCCCGTTCTGGGATTCAGGAAGTATGGTTGTGGGATCTTGAGGTTAACTGTTTAGAAGTTTATCGCAATCCCACGGCAAATGGCTATACTTCAATCCAAAAAATTGAGCGGGGAGAAATTGTTTCACCACTAGCTTTTCCAGGATTTGAAGTGAGCGTTGATTTTATCTTGGGTTAGGGAGACTAGCTAGTAGTAGTTTGAATATTACTAGCAAAAATGGTAAGCTTAAGCCAACTGTTGAAAAAGGAGAATAGTGATGTCTGTCAAAATGCAAAGACGGCTGTTCACATTACAAGAATATCACCTGATGGGTGAATCTGGCATTTTCGGTGAAGATGACCGAATAGAATTGATAGAAGGAGAGATTGTTCAAATGGCTGCAATTGGTACTCGTCACGCAAGTTGTGTAAACCGCCTCGCGCGGCGGTTCAGCTTGATTCCTGAAGATCTGGCTACTTTTGGTATCCAAAACCCAGTTAAGTTAACCGAGCGCACTGAACCTCAACCGGATGTTGTATTGCTACAACCTCGCGCTGATTACTACGCCACAGCGCATCCAGTATCGTCAGAAGTTTTGCTATTAGTTGAGGTTTCAGATAGTACAGTTGATTATGACAGAGATGTGAAAGTATCCATTTACGCGCGATCGCTAATTCAGGAAGTTTGGCTGGTAGATTTAGTTGAAAATTGTTTGGAAGTCTACCGTCAGCCCGGCCCGAATGGTTATAGTTTAATGCTCAAGTTTTGGCGCGGCCAACAAGTTGCGCCGCTGGCTTTTCCTGAGTTTGAAGTGAGCGTTGATTTTATCTTGGGTTAGCGCGATCGCGCTTTTTGCAAACATATAACTTACAATTCCGACCTTGAACCCTACAGGAATAGCAGTCATTATTTACTGCATTGATTTTCTATCAACTCAATTACCTTAATAGCCCGATCGTAGTAATCTTTTATCTGACCGTAGCTGATTCCAACTGAACCACCATGTGCAATCTGATTCCTGTTATTAGCAATACTATCAACTGCATCTTTTAGCTCACCTTCTGTTTCCTGTCTCAGCTTATTTTCCCACTCTTTACTAAATAACCCTGTTAATTGAAGAATTTTCTCCATTTTAGGATTCTGAAAATCTTCTAGCTTCCCCTCAACAAAGTTAGCCACTTGTGCTATGGCTTTATCTTTAGCATACTCTCTATAAATTATACGCACAGAAGTCTCTAAAAATCCCGATACTAAAATACATAAATACCTTGCCCAATGAGATTGAAGATCGGTATCTGTCGAGAAAGCTGTAATTTTTTTAAACAAATTGTCAAGTCTCTGCTTATTGCTGCTGATTTCTCGATTTTTCATTACAATGCATCAAAAGCTTTGATAGCAATTTCAATTCTACTATTAACAGCATCCTTCTCAGTAGTACGTGCTGTGTTAACTGTAAAACGGCGGAACTTTTCGTCATTTAAAAGTTTTTGATATATGTCTTTTAATGTTTCACTATTGTCAATTTTACCTTTTTCTAATCTGCGGGCTATACCTATCATCACAGCATCAAAAACAGCAGCATTAATCATTTTTTTTGGTTTAAAAGCTTGATTACCTAAAGATTGATGAATAACCTCAATAGTTTGCTCAAATGATTGTCTTAATTGATGAGGCTGTAACTGTAAGTTCAAACCGTGATTTTTCCCCATAAATTGATTCAGGAATTCTTTCATTGGCTTGTGATAATGATCACCATTAAAATACAGTGCTAAAAATCGAAGAATAAGTTCTTCATCCCGCATTCTTGGGTCGGATTTTCCAAAAATATCTCGCCATGAATTATTGTCGTTAAGTTGTTGAAGTAAATCTTTGAATTTCCCATGATAAATGCAGGTTCTAATTTCTTGAGAAGCGAGTATTTTACCTCCTGTATTCAACCGTTCAAAAATCTGATATATGCTACTGTTATCATCAGAAGGCTCATCTTGCTTGACAATCGTAGCGTGTAATATCGAATCATCCAAACTCCGCCGATATTCTGATGGCAAAGACTTGTAGGTGAACCCTTCAAAATTTGACTTCACATCTTTTAGGGCAAACTCTTTTTTGGCAGGTGCAAATATTCCCTCATAGAAATACTGAAGTGTACGCAACCTCTGCAATCCGTCAATTACTAACAATTTATTCGTGTCTTGCTCTTTTGATAGGAATATTCCTGGAACCGGAAGACCTAGCAAAAGAGATTCGATAAAACGGGAGGCATCCTGAATTTTCCACACATAAGCCCTTTGGAATGAAGGGACATATATACTGCCGTCTTGGATGCGTCTAACAAGACTATCAAGGGTATAGTCCGCTCCATAACTGGTGATGGAGTATGTGAAGATACTTTTTTCATCAGACTCCTCTTCCAGAATATTTTCAATGAAGTTTTCCTCCTGGATAGTTTCTGGCTCTTGTCTCGTAATTGTCTGACCTTCATCTGACATACTGCTTTACCTACTCTCATTAACTCTTATTATAGCAAATCTTCTTTCACCCTCGATCGCACTTCCCATCTCCCCATCTCCTCACCCATCCTCCTTATTAAGATTTCCTTAATTGCTTTGATCGGATACAGACATCAGTGGTATTATTAACAGCTAAGCTAGGGGTGCCCGAAAATCCGGGCTGAGAAAACACCCTTAGAACCTGAGTCTGGGTAATACCAGCGGAGGGAAGCTGTTTATGAAGGACATAAGATATGCGTACCGAATGGATCGCTAAGCGTAGCGGGCAGAGCAATGTTAGTCAAATGCACTACGCT
>JAYUGZ010000593.1:0-9486 GCA_043767465.1 Cyanobacteriota bacterium | reverse complement strand
AATATAAGGCTTTGGCTGATGCAACTCCGGGAGTTTCTTTTGTGGGAAGGCTGGCGACTTACAGGTATTACAACATGGATCAAGTTGTCGCTCAAGCTTTGACAACTTACACTCAAATTACTACCAAGCCGGTGATTGAGTTTGTGGAAAATCTTAACAGTTCTGCCTCTAATTCAAGTTCGTCAAAGGCAGTTTCAGAGATGCCAGCCCCAGCTTCTGTCGAAGTAGCGGCTGTCAACGGCAACGGCAAATCGGCTGCCAAATAGCTGGATGCGAGTTGGTCTCCTTAAAAAGGTAAGGTGCACTGCTGAAGAGCACCTTACTCGGCTTTATTCAAAAGTTACGTAACAATTAAAATCAGGGTTGAGGTGAAAATGAGCGTTTTAGTTAAAATTGTTTTGTCTCATGAGGTTTTGGAAAAATCTCAATTTCCTCAGTTTCAGAAAGAAATAGAGCGCCTAATTGAAAGCGGTGGCAAAATTCTGATGCTGGATTTCTCAAATATCAATTTCTTAAAAAATGCGGAGTTGATGGCTGTAGTGGCGATCGTGAAATTAGTTAGAGACAGCGCCTGTATACTTTTGATATCGGCGATGAGCGAACAAGTTAGAATGCTATTTGAACTGACGGGACTACAACAAATATTTCAGTGTTTGCCGCCGGAGGAAGAAGTTCCTCTCAGAAGTGACCTAACTGAACCGTTAGGAGGGCTGCAAAGCGTTGCTAGCTAGGGGAGAGTGTGAGAGTGTGAGAGTGTCGGAGTGTCCGAGTGGGGGTTGACGCACAGTGGCGACTTTTCTAACAATCATTCACATACGCTACTAGATAGGTGATCTTTGGTGGATGGCATACATACCACTTAGACTCATCAGTCGAATTTCTGGGCTTGCATCCAAACACGTTAAGGAAGTACGCAGATGAAGGACAGATCAAATCAATCAAAAATGGAGCAGGGCAACGCCTTTACGACGTTGACTCATACCAAAAAGATGGAAGCATCTGCTCAGTCATCTGCTACTGCCGAGTCAGCAGTGCCAAGCAAAAAGACGATCTTGTTAGACAAGTCGAATTCATGCGACAGCGATACCCTGACTCGGAAATCATCCAAGACATCGGCTCAGGACTCAATTTCAAAAGAAAAGGACTGCAAGCCTTACTGGTCAGATTTATGCGCCCAGATCAGCTCACGATTGTTGTTGCCTGTAGAGACAGATTGTGTCGATTCGGATTTGAACTTTTCGAGTTCATGGCTCATCAAAACGGTGGAGAAATCTTGGTTCTCTCAAATCCTGTTCACGCGAGCGAATCCGAACCCTGAGCCGATCTTCTTGCCATCCTTCACGTCTTTAGCTGCCGAATGCACGGTCTTAGAAGCTACAGCCAGAAAATCCAAGAAGATCCGACTATTCCTAAGCCCTGAACAAAAGGCAATGCTCAAGCAATGGTTTGGAGTTAGTCGCTTTGTCTACAACACAACTATCAAATATTTGCAGCAACCAGACACTAAAGCCAATTGGATGTCAATCAAAACGGATCTACTCAATGGATTACCTGACTGGGCAAAATCAGTACCGTTTCAAATCAAATCAATCGCCATCAAGGATGCTTGCGCGGCCGTCAAAAAAGCTCAAGCAGACTTCAGGAAAACTGGTAATATTTGTAGTTGCAAATTTCGCAGTAGAAAAGATACGAAGCAATCTCTTTATATTCCGAAGTCGGCCATTCAATCGAAAGGAATTTATCATACAAGATTGGGTCAATCAAAGCTGAAAGAGGCATTACCCAAAGACTTCAGTGACGGACGATTAACCCTTGCCTATGGCGAGTATTACATTGTTGTATCTGAAGAAGTGCAACCACGTCAGACCGATAACCAAGGTCGCGTGGTTGCCTTAGACCCCGGCGTTAGAACGTTCATGACTTTGTTTTCTGAGTCATCTTATGGATGGCTTGGGAATGATTCTAATCTTTGGATTCAAAAACTGTGTTTCAGGCTGGACAAGTTGATCTCAAGGATGAGTAAAACAAATAGCCGACAACGCAGAAGACTCAAGAAAGCGACAGACAGATTAAAGTCTAAGATTCAACATCTTGTCAAAGAGTTGCATCACAAGACTGCCAAGTTTTTAGTTGATAATTTTGACGTGATTTTACTCCCATCGTTTGAGTCTTCCCAGATGGTGAGCAAGTCACGCCGTAAGATTCATTCTAAAACTGTTCGTCAAATGTTAACCCTGAGTCATTACCAGTTCAAGAAACATCTAGAGTGGAAAGCTTGGGAACAAGGCAAAGTTGCTTTAACTTCCATTAATGAAGCTTATACATCAAAGACGGTTTCATGGACTGGAGAAGTCAAAAAGATTGGTGGTAGCAGAACGATTAAAGATGCTGATGGAAATCAGATGAACCGGGATCTGAATGGTGCTCGTGGGATTTTCCTTCGGGCATTGGTTGATACGCCTTGGTTGAGATCAAACCTCAACTTATGTATTTGTTAGCGAAAGTTAACGAAAAAGTATCGGATGGTAAAAATCTTCCTTCTTTCTAACTAAGGACTCAGGACTAAGGACTCAGGATCGAAAACTTAATAACTTAAGCACCTCCTACAGTCCTCTCTCCTGTAAGTTGCCAGATCAAAGGAGGCAGAGAGCCTCCGGATCTAGGTTACCAGGCAGAGCCTGGTAACAAGTAACAGTTATTAAAATTTCATTCCTCAGGACTAATGACTAAGGACTCAGGACTTCAGCAGGAGAGAGCTTTCAGATGAGGCTGTTTTAAGGTGCACAACTTTTGCAAATTAATCAGCAAAAAAAACTTGTGAAAGTCGGGGCAATTGTCGCTAACCTATAAACATAACTTCGGGTAGATGTGCCGATGAGTTGGTTAGGTAGAGAACTAGAAAATTGCGATATTGAAGAGTCTTCCACTCTAGACAGCAAGGTGACTGTTGAAGGGCGCAAAACAGGTTATCCGCGCCCGCAATTGCGCCGCAGCAACTGGATTTGTCTGAACGGTCAGTGGAGGTTTGCTTATGACGACGCGGGACGCTGCGTGCAGCCGATCGACATTACCGACTGGGATCGTACTATAGAAGTGCCGTTTGTTCCCGAATCGGCAAAAAGCGGGATCGGCGACACGAATTTTCACGCTAACTGCTGGTACGATCGCGAATTTGACGTACCCCACACAGAAAGCAGAGTTCTCCTGCACTTCGGCGCCGTAGACTACCGCGCCCGCGTCTGGGTAAACGGTCAGTTTATCATCGAACACGAAGGCGGACACACCCCGTTCACCGCAGACATTACAGCAGTTCTTAACCCCAAAGGCCCCCAGCGGGTGACAGTCTGGGCCCACGACGACCCCCAAGATTTGGCAAAACCGCGCGGCAAGCAAGATTGGCAAGTGGAACCGCACAGCATCTGGTATCCGCGTACAACTGGCATTTGGCAGACGGTGTGGGTAGAATTGGTGCCTCACACTTATATCGAGCGCATCCGGTGGACTCCGCAGTTTGAACGCTGGGAAATCGGTTTTGAAGCGTTTGTCGCGGGCGATCGCCAATCCGGGATTCAAATTAAAGTTAAACTGTCGATCGGCTGTATGCTGCTCGTCAACGACACCTACGAAGTCATCAACGGCGAAATCCACCGCCGCATCGCCCTTTCAGACCCAGGTATAGACGACTACCGCAACGAACTGCTGTGGAGTCCCGAAAAACCGACATTAATCAACGCGCAAGTGGAGTTGTGGGCCGACGGGAAACTGCTCGACGAGGTTAAATCTTATACCGCCATGCGGACGGTCAGCATTCAGCGCGATCGCTTCATGCTAAACGGCCGCCCCTACTATTTGCGGCTGGTGCTCGATCAAGGTTATTGGCCCGACACCCTGATGACGGCGCCATCCGACGAAGCTTTGCGCCGGGATGTCGAATTAGTCAAAGCCATGGGTTTCAACGGCGTGCGCAAACACCAAAAAATCGAAGATCCGCGATTTTTGTATTGGGCGGATGTGCTGGGGCTGTTAGTTTGGGAAGAAATGCCCAGCGCCTACCGCTTCACTCCCAAGGCCGTTGACAGGTTGACGCGGGAGTGGACAGAAGCGATCGACCGCGACGCCAGCCATCCATGTATCGTAGTCTGGGTGCCCTTCAACGAATCCTGGGGAGTGCCGAATTTAGTCGAAGCGCCCGCCCACCGCAACTACGTCCAAGCGCTGTATTTCCTCACCAAAACCCTCGATCCGACTCGCCCGGTAATTAGCAACGACGGCTGGGAAAGCACAGATACCGACATCCTGGCGATTCACGACTACGACAACAACCCGCAAACTGTAGCCAAGCGCTACGGGCCCGAAGTCCAGTTAGTCGATTTATTCGATCGCGGGCGTCCCGGAGGGCGAGTCCTCACCCTCGACGGACACCCGCACCAAGGACAGCCGGTGATGCTGACGGAATTCGGCGGAATAGCCTGCGCTGGCCGGGAAAACCCCGATTTTCACAGGGTTTGGGGCTACGTGCGCGCCTCGGACACATCTGAACTGCAAAAGCGCTATACGGCGCTGTTGCACGTGGTAAATCGAGTGGAAATGTTCAGCGGATTTTGTTACACGCAGTTGACTGATACTTTCCAAGAAGCTAACGGTTTGCTGTATGCCGATCGCACTCCTAAGTTTCCCCTGAGTGCGATCGCGGCGGCAACTCTCGGCTGGGATATTCCGGAAGAAAGTACACAGCCGCCAGCAATTACTCAGTGCTAATTGGTGTCAACTTAAGACTAAAACCGTTGAGAAATCTCGCTTATACCCGAGTTGAGATCCCCCTAAATCCCCCTTAAGAAGGGGGACTTGAAGACGTTTCCAGTCCCCCCCTTAAGAAGGGGGACTTGAAGACGTTTCCAGTCCCCCCCTTCTTAAGGGGGGCTAGGGGGGATCAGGCGTTAATAGTCAAACAGCAGTCTGTGACTGGGTTTGACGTGTTTGTTGACACCCCATGCCCAATGCCCCATTACCCATTACCCATTCGATTGATGTTTCAAAGTTTTTTCATGGGCGGTTTTGAATGTTCCACCCACAAATTGCGATCGGGAAAACGCCTCGATGTCACAGCCGCCACCGGCCACGATAAATTTGCAGCCGCCGACTACCAACGCTTGCAAGAACAGGGCATTTACACAGTCCGCGAAGGCCTCCGCTGGCACTTAATTGAACAGTCCCCCGAAACATACGATTTTTCCAGCGCCCTGCCAATAATTCGCGCCGCCCGCGACATGAAAATGCAGGTAATTTGGGATTTGTTTCACTACGGCTGGCCCGATGATATTGATATTTTTAGTCCCGAATTCGTGTCGAGATTTGCCAAGATGGCGCGCGCTTTTATGCAAGTGCTGACTGAGGAAACCGACCAAACACCATTCGTGACACCTGTCAATGAAATTTCATTTATTGCCTGGGGCGGCGGCGATGTCGCCTACATCAATCCCTTTGCTAGAGGGCGGGGAGACGAACTCAAAATCCAGTTAGTCAAAGCGGCGATCGCAGGGATAGAATCAGTTTGGGAAGTCAATCCCAACACCCGCATCGTTCAAATTGACCCGGTAATTAACATTATTGCCGATCCTGACAAACCGGAAGATAAAGACGCGGCGGAAGGTTATCGCTTATCTCAATATCAAGCTTGGGATATGTTGGCGGGACGCTTTCGCCCCGAACTCGGCGGCCAGGAAAAATATCTCGATATTATTGGGTTGAATTATTACGATCGCAATCAGTGGATTCACAATGAAGATCCGATGAAATACACCGATGCGCTGTACCGCCCGTTTCGCGAAATGCTGCGAGAAGTGTTCGATCGCTACGGCCGCCCCTTATTCATCGCAGAAACAGGCACTGAAGACGATTTTAGACCTGTCTGGTTCAATTATGTGTGCACGGAGGTAGCGGCGGCGCTGAAAGCAGGAGTGCCGATCGAGGGAATCTGCTTGTATCCGATTGTTAACCATCCGGGTTGGGACGATGACAGGCACTGCTACAATGGTTTGTGGGATTATTGCGATGAAAAGGGCGATCGGGAAATTTATCAGCCTTTGGCGGATGAGTTGCAGTTTCAAAGGCAGCAGATTGAACCGCTGGTGAAGTTGCACGAGTAAAAACTTCGATCTAATTCTGTAGGGTGCGCTTCGGCGCACCTTATACTAAATCTGCGTTAAAAATTCCCGATGATTTCCTAATATTTTATTCGATTAACTCAGCATAAAAGAGTCAAGCTCATCTACATTGTGAATAATCTTGGAATCAGCAACGCCATAAGCTTCAGCTAATTTGATACTAGCTTGCAATCTCAATTCAAGGTTTAAGTTAGAGTCAAAAGCTGCTTCCGCTAAGTTACCTAATCGTTCATAGGTAGCAACAAGATTAGCAACGGCTGCCTTATAAGCGCGGTCAATTTTAGCCAGGGACTGTTGATAATATTGTTCCACTTGTCGAGCAAGATGAGTATCTTTTCCCAATAACTGCTTGCAGAAACCAGTCACAATGCGACCTGCGATCGCACCAATGACAGCGCCAACAACAGGAATCGGAATCAAAGCTTGTCCGATAGTAGCTCCAGCAGCAACAATGGCTGAATCAGCACAAGCAAATAAACTTAATTCAACGAATTGATCGCCAGTAATTTCCCCTCGATTCAAACTACCGACTAAACTAGCAACTTCCAAGCCGGCACTAACAAAAGCACCAGCTAAAGGTGCAGACATTTGGGTAAAATTGGTTAACCCATAAATAGCTGTTGCCGATATACCACTAAGTGCAGCTCCTTTTGCGGTATCAATTCCAATTTCTTGCCAGTCTTCGGGGGTTAACTCACCCTTAAAAACGTTTTTACCTTGCTTATACTTAGCGTAAAGCTTAGTAGCAAATCGAATACTACCACCAATAACCGCTCCTTTAACAGCAACGTTACCAAAATCAGCCAGAGTAGGTTGAGCCTCGTAGCGTATCCCATCCTTAATTTCTTTGTGTTCTTGCTTTAATTCATGGTCTTTGCGGTCTAGCGTCTCGTCAACTTTGCCTATTTGCACATCTTCATAGTTAGACGATCCAGCTTGAACAGTCTGACTGAAAGGACGACCAGACATCTGCTCTATTTCTTGAGCTTTTTCTTGTATTTTTTGAGCAGTACGACTTGTTATTCCCTCGACTTGTTGCCCTTTCAATATTTTATCAATAACTTCATATTGGTTTTTAGGGATATGGTAATATGACCCATCTCTGCCAAAGTTTTCGTATTTCTTCATGTGGTCGAGAACGTGGTCTAAGTTATTGCCAACCCCATTCACAAATTTAGACTGTACTTTAATACCATCAATTAAATAATCTTCCGGTGCTGTTCTACCCACTCCCTCAAAAGTAGCGCGAGTTTCAGAGGAGTTCAAAAGAGATTTTGCATTGCGAATACCAACTTCCACTTGCTCAGCTATTTCACCGTGTTTTGTGCTTGTATTTCCCAGAATTTTTTCGGGGCTACCTACAAAATCACGAACTTTATCAATCTCCCCGACCGCTGCAAAAAACGCTCGGTCTTGTTTACTGAGTTCCGTTGCAAGCTGTTCTGCATGGCGCAGATTTTCCTCGGCTACTATTGCAGCAACGAATTGAGTTGTCAGATGTCTATCTTCTCTGTTTTCCATGTTTAAAAAAATTGCAGCATTACTCCATAATTGCTAGAGGATAATGCTGCACTCCAAATTATAATTACATTTTCAGGTCTACGGTCTTTTTAATAGACTCGCTCAGGGAAGTAATGGAATTGATTAAAGTCCCCAGCCTTTGTTTGAGAGCTTGGCTAAAATTCAGGTAATTCAAAGGTGCATTCTGCTTGAAGTATTGCAGTTCACTTTGAATCAAGTTAGCTAGTTTGACAGTTTCCCCCTCAAGAAGATTGACTTCTTTCTTGGTTATGTTGACTTTAGCTGTGTCACCTTCAATTTCAAGAGCGCGGTTGTTGGCTTCGTTCCCAATTTTCTCATTCTCGCTTCTTGTCCAAAAAGCACTACCAGCCAAAGCTACACCACCAATCCCCCAGCCAATCGGCCCTGCTAGTGCCAGCAGTGCATTTCCAGCCACCATACCGCCACCACCCACAGTAAGAGCGCCACCTCCTAACCAAGCTAAAGCAGCATTAACGGCGGCTGCACCGGAAAGAGAAGCAATCGCAGTACCTGTTGAGGCTGTTCCAAAAGTTGTGGCAATTGCCATTGCTGCTGCTGGCCCAAAACAGGCAACTCCTGCTCCAGCCATGATTCCTGCACCACCTGCTGCTGCTACATTGCTGTTATGAGCCGAATAAATTAGATCCCAATCTTTGCCAGTAATTTCCTTGAGCTGAAACTTCAGTTTTGTAACGACTTTGCTAAACTCTTTTGGCGAATTGGCCAACGTGTTAATGTAATTTTCGCATAGTTGGATAATCTCAACCCCACGATTGACTCGCGTTTGATAAAGACTTCCAGCGGCATTTTGTAAATACTCACAATCTCTTTGGTACTTTTCTACTGCACGGCGCAGTCTATCTTGTGCCTCTTTTTTGTATTCGTGGTTAAACATTTACGGGTAAATACCTAATTATGAGGAGTTTGTGTTGATAACTCTGTCGAGCAGAAAACCGTACCTCGCAAGAAGTGAGCCTTGCCCGAATTTCCTGTGTAAAATTAATCACGATCCTGCTTTCCCTGATACTAACCTAACTACCCTTAACAAAGAAACTAATAAGCATTAGGAATTGTGCTAGACTTTGATTAAAAAAAATCCAGAAACCTATCCCCTGCAATGGTATCCTCTAACGATCGCTTCCCCGAAGCTGCCCGCGACTGGGACTTAGAAACCCTTTATACAGACCTCGCATCCGCCAAAGGCAAGCGTCTCACGCCCACAGAGAAACAACATCTACGGGGCCTACTCTGCGGCCACAGTCCCACCGAAATTGCCGAAACGCTCAGTAAAAACCCCAAGGGAATTGCCGTAGATTTCTGTAATACTTTATACCAATATGTAAAAAATCTTGTAGGCAAAGCTGATGAAAAGGTAGAAAACTGGAGGAAAATTTGTGAATGGCTGGAGGACGCAGGATATAAAACTCACTCGTCTCCCGAACCTGAATCAGGCGATTGTTTACCAATAAAATTCTTAATAAAAAAAGCAAATGTAGTTGTTGATAAAAATCAAATCATAGTTGATATAAACCTGCGAATAGTAGCCTCCTCACCTTCAGAGATTCCCATTATAGAAAACTTCGACATCAATGGCAATGGTGCAAACTAACGAAAGTGCGATCTAAGGCATCAGCTTAATGTTAAACCGACCGTCCCGCAGTCCGGCAGGGAATGAATTCCCTGCCTCAACGCGAAAGTCCTCTGAAGAGGACTGAAGAACACATTAGTCCTCTTCAGAGGACTTTCGCTATTAGCCAGGGGTTTCAACCCCTGGCGGACT
>JAYUGZ010000592.1:0-3837 GCA_043767465.1 Cyanobacteriota bacterium | reverse complement strand
ATCAGCGTACATCCGCCGACATCAGCGGTTAAAGTTCCAAAGTAATCAACTGAGCAATTTCATCCGTCTGAAAACCCAAAGCCATCGGCTTTTGCACTCCCGGAATCACCTGCACATCATACAGTTCCGTGACAATCCCTTCAAACCGCAACCAATGAACGATCGCCCCAGTAGTCAAATCGATCGCCATCATACCACACCGAGCCTCAGCATCTTTGGCGAGCAACAACTCATCCAATTCTAAACCGCTAAAAGTATTGTCACCACCCCTCGGTTTCGACAGTCCAACAATTGCCCAATTTTGCCAAAATGCCAGTCCTCGGACATATCCCGGACAAAATGCGATCGCCTGAAATTTCCCTGTCTCTAAATCGACATAACCCAATTCCCCTCTCCCGGAATTCAGCAACCACAACTTATCTCGATACCAGCGCGGTGAATGCGGCATCGACAATCCCGTGGCGATGATATCATTAGATGCGACATCAATCACGATACCGCCGTTTTTTCTGCGATCGCGCCAGCCATCCACCACATCCGACTGACTCGACGCCGTGACGTATCTCGCCTCCCCATCCACCATCGCCAAACCGTTGAGATGACAGCGGTCTTCGTTGATGTATTGTGAGATAAACGGCGGTTTCCAGAGAGGTTTGCAACTGTGGCGATCGCTCAAAGTAGCGATACAATTAAACAAAGTGCTAATAAAAATGATTTGGTTATTCTTATCGACAGCGATATCGTGAATGTCGATATCACCTGTGGTGTGGGCGATGCGCGGTATGTAAAGGCGATCGTAACCTTGATGTTGTCCACCCTCCGCTAGCACGTTATCTAATTGCCAAAGTTGATATTTTGAGCTGAGATAAAGGCGTTCCGGTGTGCAGAAAAGTCCCATTGCGCGATCGAAGATTCGCCAAAAAGCCGAGATTCTATTGGTTTCGGGCACAGCGCCGATTAACATCAACCTGCTGGTTTGATAAGTAGTGCAAGCAAGGCTAATTTGTTGTTCGGTTAACCAAGATGGCAAATCGCGATCGCCAAAAATCTCGTGTTCGTGGACTGTATTGAAATTTGTGTCGTTATTCATATAATCTATAAAATCTTGGTATATCCAAGTAGCATCGGAATTATTAGTAATCGAAATTAGGAGACTCCAAGAGCCCTTCTTCGTGTCAACTTAAGCCTGAAAGTCCGCCCAGTTCGTTGGTCATCCCGCGAGTCCGACAGGGGTTGAAACCCCTGTCTAATAGAAGACAGTCCTCTCAAAGAGGACTAATGATAATGAGTTCTTCAGTCCTCTTGAGAGGACTTGCGCTTTGAGGCAGGGGTTTTAACCCCTGCCGGACTATTGGTTGTACCTTAAGTTGACACTAATGGCAGTGCCGTGTCCCTACAATTAATCGGGGTAGGGAGACGGCAGTGCCGTCTCCTCTATATCATTCTGGTTACACCGGAATTATTGATATTAGTCACAGTAACAATGGCTCAATTTTGATTTGCACCTCCTCAATCACATCTTCAGATACAGACTCAACGAATCGAACACCACGAACTTTCCAGTCTAGACACTTGATTTGATCGGCAAGAATTACTCCCTGAACTTTCAATCCAGTCGGTAGGAGAACTTCAAAAGGATACCCTTTTTGTTGCTTTGTAATCGGCATAAATAAAGCTAAAGAGCTTTTCTCATTGTAAGCACGAGGCGACAGCACAAAAGCAGGTCTAAGTCCTTTTTGTTCGTGTCCCTTAGTTGGGTCAAAGTCTAAGTAAACGATATCACCTCGACTCGGAATGTAAAGATTTGATTGTGTCACCAAACTTCATTCCCCACAGCAACTCCACTATCAATCTCGGTATGAAGATTCTCTGGGGTAATCGCCTCAACCAACTCCTCAAGCGAATACCGCCGACGAGCGATCGGCTCGATCGTCAGTTTACCATCTATCAGCACAAGCTGCACTTGGGAACCTTCAGCTAAGTTAATCTCTTTAGCTAAATGCTGTGGAATCCTAACAGCAAGACTGTTTCCCCATTTGGCGATCGTCCCAACCATAGTATCATCCTCTAGTTAGTGATATCACTCTCAGGATTTCACCCTTTTTTTAAGGATGTATATACAGAGTGTCTACAGTATAGCAACTCAGGAAAAGGTTGACAAGTTGTAACGGGCGGGTTCACCAACCATAATTGCCTAAAACCGACAATCTCGTAAACCCGCCCCACCCAACCGTAAATCAAAATGTACTTTTTTAAAGATACAAGACAACACGGCAAGGTCGGAAACTTCATAAACGTTAAAAAAATCGGATGAGTATGCTAGATTACGATCGCACTAAATTAAATATTGCAGCTAATCTATCATGAACAAGCAAATAATTTTCGTAGACCCCTCAGTACAAGATTATCAAAGCCTAATTCAAAACACCGATCGCGCTCGAATTTTTATTTTAAATGAAAATTCGAGCGCGATCGACCAAATTACTCATACCTTAGCCAATCAAAAAGATATTGAAGCGCTACACATACTTTCCCACGGCAGCCCAGCCAGCGTCAACCTAAGCACAGAAACCCTCAATAACAGTAACTTAGAAAAATTCAGCGATCGGCTAAAACAATGGGGAAAAGCCCTCACCCAAAACGCCGACATCCTACTATATGGTTGCGAAGTAGCCAAAGGAGAAGCCGGCAAAAACTTCCTCAAGCGACTGAGTGAAATCACAGGTGCAAACATCGCCGCCTCAGCTAAGCCCACCGGCAGTGCAGAATTAGGGGGAGACTGGAACCTGGAAGTACAAACAGGCCCCATAAAAACACCAATAGCATTTAACCCCAAGACACTCAAAACCTACAGCGGCGTACTAGGCTTCGCCCCCCAAGTTCTCTTCGGTACTGGCAATTTCCCCAACTCCGTCAGCATCGGTGACATCAACGGCGACGGCAAACCAGACTTAGCTGTGGCGAACCGCAACAGCAACACCGCCTCCATCCTACTCAACACCACCACGGTCGCCACCACCCCCACCTTCGCCACCAATGTTGACTTCCCTACTGGCACTGCCCCCGTCTCCGTCAGCATCGGCGACTTCAACGGCGACGTGAAACCAGACTTAGCTGTGGCGAACAGTACCAATAACACGGTCTCCATCCTGCTCAACACCACCACGGTCGCCACCACCCCCACCTTCGCCCCCCAAACCACCTTCGCAACTGGTACTGGCCCCTTCTCCATCAGCGTCAGCGACATCAACGGCGATGGGAAACCAGACTTAGCTGTGGCGAACCGCGGCAGCAACACAATCTCCATCCTGCTCAACACCACCACGGTCGCCACCACCCCCACCTTCGCCACCAAAGTTGACTTCCCTACTGGCAATAACCCCGTCTCCGTCAGCATCGGCGACTTCAACGGCGACGGCAAACCTGACTTAGCTGTGGCGAACCGCGGCAGCAGCACCGTCTCCATCCTGCTCAACACCACCCCCAAAGTTACCGCTGTCACCGCCACCACTGCTGATGGTAGCTACGGTGTAGGTTCCACGATCAATATCACCGTGACCTTCGATGCCACCGTCGATGTCACCGGCACACCCCGACTGCAACTAGAAACAGGTACAACTGACCAATTTGCCACTTATGCTAGTGGTAGCGGTACTACAGCCCTCACCTTCAACTATGTAGTGCAAGCAGGAGACACCACCCCTGACTTACAATATCTCGCCACAACTGCCCTCACCCTCAACGGTGGCACAATTAAAGAAACAGTCGGTACGGCCTTTGATGCCATCTTAACTCTCCCCGCCCTAGCCACAGCAAACTCCCTCGGCGGTAGCAAAG
>JAYUGZ010000591.1:0-1463 GCA_043767465.1 Cyanobacteriota bacterium | reverse complement strand
CAAATATCTGTTTTTACGATCACAGTAGAACGCAAATTAGCCATAACCTACCCTGACTGATCAAAAACCAGCAATAAATTTTATTTGGCAAAGACGCGATCGCTCGCGAACGATCGCATCTTGGCATCTCAGTCTCCTAAATCGCGTCCTTTGGCTTCTGCAAGAATTGTAGCATCTGGCACGGGGTCTGGCGTGTAGTAGCCAGCGGCTTTTTTGGCGACGATTTCGACTTGTGCGTCTGCGGGAATCCAATCTTCGGGAATGGGGATGCGATCGACCACCTGAATGCCAGAATTGATAATCGCATTGTATTTCATATCGCTCATGGAAACTAAACTGTCAATGCGAGAGATACCCAACCAGTGCAGCACATCTGGCATTAATTCTTGAAACCGCATATCTTGAACTCCCGCAACACATTCAGTGCGAGTAAAATAGGCATCAGCGCGATCGCCACCTTCCTGACGTTTTCTGGCATTGTACACCAAAAACTTAGTCACTTCCCCCAAAGCTCTGCCTTCCTTGCGGAAATAAACTATTACCCCAGAACCGCCGGATTGTGCCGTTTGGATACAAATTTCAATCCCGTGTACCAAATAAGGGCGGCAAGTGCAAATATCCGAACTGAACACGTCAGAACCGTTGCATTCATCATGTACCCGTACCGCCAACTGTTTCTCTGGGTCAGAAATATTCGCGACATCGCCAATAATATAAACCGTAGTTCCGCCAATGGGCGGCAAGAAAACGTGCAAATCCGGCCGCGTCACTAAATCCGAGAACATACCGCCTGTTTGCTCGAACAGGACACGGCGGAGAAAGCTTTCTTGGGCTCCGATCCTGCGAGCAATTCCCGGCAAATACCACACCGGGTCGATCGCAATTTTAGTTACTGCTAAATTGCCGCCTTCTTTAACTATTTTCCCATCAATTTGCACCCGCCCCTTAGCAATTGCCTCTTGCAATTCCGGCATACTAATGTGAGCTTTAGTAACAGCAATTGTCGGTCGAATATCGTATCCCTGCTGGGAAAATGAAGTATAAATTTCGCCAACCAAACCTCCAAAGGGATCGAGAGAAACAATCGAATTGCGATCGCCCCAACTCGGATGTGGCCCGATATGTGCAGCCGGAGACGTGTTGGTAAAATCGGGGCGGTGATCCGCTTGAAGTGCGCCGGAAGCCACTGCTAGCGCTCGATAAACAGAGTAAGAACCCGAATGAGTGCCGATCGCATTCCGGTGAGACGATTTGCTGAGGCTGCCAATCACAGGCCCCCGTTTCAGGGGATCGATTTCTCCCCAGTGAATGGGAAGAGGTTTTGTGCCGGATCTGTCGGGATGGGATGTTAAAACTATATGCTTGGGTTTTGACACAGTTATTTTTGACTCTTGCTATAGACACTGCTATTGGTTGTAAGCCGAATCGCAATTTGAAACAGTAATTCATCATACCAACAGTAC
>JAYUGZ010000590.1:0-1463 GCA_043767465.1 Cyanobacteriota bacterium | reverse complement strand
ATTCCCAGACGGCGATTCTCTGTTTTTACACCACGACTGATGACACTCATGTTTTTGTGATTTACAAGGATAAAGCGCCGCAGATTCACACTTGTCATGGAGAGGGTTGGGCAAGTTTTCAGCAGTGGATTGAGCAAACTTGGTTGTTGCCTTATGATAACGACGATAAGACAAGTTGGCAACAGGGCATGGGTGAGTTTTTAAGTCAGTTGTCGCTGCGGTTGAAGGTTGATGAGTTGATTGGTAATTGTTTGGATGAAATTGAGGAATTGATTGTGATTCCGCATCTGTTTTTGCATCAGATTCCATTGGCTGCGTTGCCGATTGATCCCCCCCAGCCCCCCTTAAGAAGGGGGGAGCAAGAGCTACAGGTAGGGGCGATGCCCCCGTGCTCGCCCCCTCGATTCCTCGGTGACAAATTCCTGCTGCGTTACGTGCCCAGTTGCAGAATCTTGGAGTATTGCAGTAAACGCCCAACCATTGAATCCCTCAAATACGGAATTGTGGAAAATGCTAATGATGATTTACCTTTTGCATCTTTCGAGTGCGAACAAGTTGCCAAAATTGTTCCTGTAAAACAACGATTAAAAGGAAGTAAAGAAGCAACTGTTGCCGAATATCGAAATATGGTGAAAACAATTAATGGACTTCACTCCAGTCATCACGCAAAATCCGATCTCACTAATCCTTTAAAATCTCACTTATTACTAGGAGATGGCAGCATTACTCTTGGGGAATTAATGACACCGGGTTGGCGGATGCCAGAATTATCTGATGTGTTTCTTTCCTGCTGCGAAACTAATTTAGGAGTGACGGAAATTACTGATGATATTCTTAGTTTGGGAACAGGGTTTTTGTGTGCGGGTGCTCGCAGTGTGGTCAGCACTTTGTGGAAGGTTGAGCCGGTAACGGGGCTGTTTTCCATCTTTTATTATCAGTATCGCCAGAAAGGTTTGAGTCGTCCAGAGGCGTTACGAGACGCACAGGTGAGGTTGCGGACAATTTCGGGTGAGGGGTTGCACCAGCTTTGCGATCTGATTATTAAGAAATTAAATGGGAAATTGCTTAAGGTGCAGGGGGAAAGAAAGGAGTTAAAATTGCGGCAGGAATCCTACAAGAGGAACACGGTTGAGTATAAGGAGTTGAAGGATAAGTTGCTGGGAATAGTGAAGCCTGAGAGTAAGATTCAGGAGGAAATTGAATGGTATAAAGGTATGTCAGAACAATTTTCAGCGATGTCAAATCCTTTTGATGATTTGATTTATTGGTCTGGGTTTATTTGTCAGGGTTTGCATTGATTTCTGATGTTTCATCGTGTTAAAAAACAGGTCAGATTGTGTCCGGTGATATCGGAATTGATCTTACCCACAGTCAGGACACTCCAAGAGCCCATTGGTGTCAAGTTAACGTCAAACCCTGTCACAGACTGCTGTTTGACTATTAACCCTAGATCCCCCCTAACC
>JAYUGZ010000589.1:0-9511 GCA_043767465.1 Cyanobacteriota bacterium | reverse complement strand
TGTTTCGATCGCGATTGTTTGGATCAGCTATTGATGAGGGTACAAACTCGCGGCATTAGTTATAAAATTCGCCGGGAAAAGCCGCTGAATTTTTTGGTTAAGGATTATGATGGCCGCGTGATTGAAATGGCTGAAGTTAGTAATTAGATCGGAGAAACTCGGCGGTTGAAACCGCGTCTATACAAACGATGTCCGCCTCCGCGGACTGAAGATAATAACGTAAATTTAACGGCCTGTCTTCAACCCGCGGAGGCGGGTTTTGTCTGTGTAGCCGCGGTTTCCAACCGCCCGGTCTTCTTCTTTGTCAATTAATCTTAGCTTCAACGCTGGATTTTTCCGCTGTCGCCGCTGCTTTAATCTCTGCAACTGTCTTGCGGCTGAAGAGTTGGAAATACGAAGAAACAAAGAATTCTTTAACTGGGAAAACGATCAAAGTCAAAGGATTGATTGTGACGATGATATTGCGGACATCAGCTTTAGCTTGTTTGACAATTTGCTGCGCTACCCAATCTGGCGACATAATGCCGATCGGGTTTAAGTTGCTTTTGAACGGCCCTAAAATCAGTTTACGCACTATACAGGGCGCATCCAGCCTGCGCAGGGTGACTAAATCTCCGAGGGCTCGCTTGCTAAGTTCGTACAGCGGACTGACAGCGGGAATCACTTCTGCTTCGGAAGTATTGATCCAGACTTCTTTACAAGCGATATTTTCATTAGTACGGACTGTTAAGAAAAACAGTTCCATCAGCCGCCACGCCGAAAAAGTGTTAATTTCGTAGGAATTTGCGATCGCCTCTCCGCTTCTTTCACCCTGTACATTAATCCCGTGATTGATCACGAGAATATCGATTTTTTCTAACAATTTGGCTAAATCTGCCTCTTCGCCAGCGTGCCAAGTTACAGTTTTTACAGGCAAAATTTCCCCGTCTAAATTCACAGTAATTTCGTCATTTCCAGAGGAGAGGGCGATAACTTTTGCACCAGCTTTGTGCAGGTGTTTCAGAAGCAAACGCCCTAAAGTTCCCGAGGCGCCGGTGACGGCGACAGTTTTGCCTTTGAGAGAAAGTGCTGTACCCATAAGTTTATCTATTAAGGTGAAAGTACCGCAATAGTAAGCATTTTGATTGTCGAAATGATGCTTCCAGTGGTAAGGTTTATTCACGAACCAGTTACCGGGTACATTCTGGAATTTTCCCGGTTGGTGGGTGATGTCGGTTAACTCGTCTGCGCCTTTGATGCCGCATCCACGGGCGATCGCACTCAACAAAAAGCTTAAAGTATAAATACAACCCGCTGCTGCGCCCCAGTGATATTGCGGCAACGCAAAATAAGCTAAAACCCACAGCAACAAGCCCAAAACCAACATCGCCGCAGCTTCGGGCACATCGTGACGCCAGTGCGCTTGCTTGTAAATTGTCTCGCTAACGGGCGTCAAATTCGGGCGGAAAACGCGGTGATGCCAATTGTGTAGCTTTTGCAGTGGCGGCACATAATGAGACGCCACGTGATAAAAGTCTCGGATGATTTCTGCCCAAAAGACAGAAGCTATTGCTACAGCGCCGACTATCCAGTAATTTACCATGCTCGCAGAATTTATAAATTTGAGATATCATATCATGTCCGGTTAATTACCATCATAAAAACCGTTTGTAGTGAGGACTTTAGTCCTCTCTTTGATGCGGACTAAAGTCCTCACTACAAACCAATTTGATTGTGGATATCTTCGGACATGATATGAGATATTGTCATTTTTAAATGATAACTCAAAATAATTTTTATGGCTAGTCTGGAAGTTGACTCAGGCGTTTTAAAATCTGCAAAACGCGGTACAATTCATTGCCAAGATTGGAAATTGTGAATTGATTAGATAAGGAATACTGAAGTGTTTCCCCTCTGACTAACTTGACAAAACTGAAATTAGCACCTGTGGAAATCATCCCAAAAGTAGGAGTTTCTGGATTCGGATCTGCCAGCATATATGTCAGGAGTTGGGAAAGTGCTTCGTCTGTTGAGAAAGCAAGTTGTTTGGATTCAATGACTGTCACCCAAAAGTTGTCTTTCATAATCAGGATATCTATTCTGCCTTCGATGATTCTGCCTTCGTCTTCTTCTTGAATGGCGATCGACTTTTCGGCTTTGACTTGAAAAGGAGACTCAAAGAGACCTGCAATAAACAAAATGGGGCTGATGATGGTTAGCTTGACTGCATTTTCCAACACAGGCGGGGAATCTACCAGGTTGTAGTATATGTTTTGGATGCGATCGAGTAATTGTTTCTCAGAGTCAGTTACTTCGGGCAAGTTTTCTTGCCATTCTCGGAAAAACTCTTGATTCCGCACTCGCTGTAAACCGTAGTTATCGATTAAATAGCGGAGGTTAATATCTCTTGCTTGTAGTTTTTGCATGATGATTGATAAAAGTTTTTATGGTTATTCATAAGTTTAGCATGATTTGGATTTTGAACCGCAGATAACAGCAAATGAACTCAGATGAACGCAGATGAAATAGGATGTCTGTTTATTGGGATTTGCGATCGCCCGTTTGCTGTTTTTGGGCTGCTTGCATTTGCAGCAATTGTGGCACTGTGACAAAACGATATCCCTGCTGTTTGAGTTTGGGAATGATTAGAGATACGGCCTCGACTGTTTGCTGGCGATCGCCACCACCGTCATGCAACAATACGATCGCCCCTGATGTCGCTCTTGACAGCACAGTGCGGGCTATAGCAGCCGCCGGAGGTTGCGAAAAGTCTTTGGGGTC
The DNA here is from genome assembly GCA_043767465.1 of Cyanobacteriota bacterium. Lineage (GTDB taxonomy): Bacteria > Cyanobacteriota > Cyanobacteriia > Cyanobacteriales > Microcoleaceae > Microcoleus. The sequence goes on along the minus strand of JAYUGZ010000589.1, from coordinate 6,751 downwards.
GATCGACCACATGACAACTACATAATTTTTCTTTTTCGCATAATCCGCAAAACCGTTATTTAAGCGCCCACCGGGGGGACGAAACAACAAACTTTTCGCCCCAGTCGATCGATAAATATGAACCCCAGTATTATCTATTTCATCGGATGCTGTTTTTTCGGTAACATTGTGATAATAGTGATGCCATGTATGATTGCCGATCGCATTTCCCGCTAGCACAACTCGCTTCGCAATTCCTGGATTCTCCCGTAAATTTGCACCCAAACAGAAAAATGTAGCTACCGCGTTATGTTTCTGCAATATTTCTAATATTTTCAAAGTTTCCGCAGTTGGGCCATCGTCAAATGTAAGGGCGATAACTTTTGAGTCGCTGATATTTGCTTTATATACAATTTGGTTACGAAATTGCGCCGGCGGTGCGAATACTAAAGGTTCTTCGGCTGGTTTCGGAGTCGAAGTTGCTGGGGGAGAAGGCTGTATTTGGGGTTTGGGCGGTTTCTGGAGATTGGGCGGGGGATTGCCAAAAGGGGGGATTTGGGCTAACGAATTTGAATTCGCAGTTTTTAGGCGATCGGGAAATAGCAAAATTAGGGCGAGCGCTACGACAAGTATAAAGGTTTGAATTGCAGATTTTTTAGTGAATTTGCGAGTCATGCACTGTACTATTTGCTGTTAACGATCTAATTATCGCTTACAGCTTTGCCAGCTTGAGAGTTGGCTAAATTAATTTTAGTTTAAAAACAGCGATTTACGCCACGCCAAAACCTTCAGCTAAAAGTTTGGCGAATCTTAAAATTATTGTATTTTGGGGCCAATATACCCAATGATTATCTTTCCCGGCCCTAATTCTGTGCAGAAATGAAGTCGCCAAGCTCCCGGTGTCATGCGGACGTGCAAACTGAAAATACGCTTTGTTCCGTCAAGACATTTAATATTTAGTTGCTCTCTAAACTGCTTAAGCCTTGACTCGCTCTCTGGAGATACCTTGCTAGGAAGCTTCTCTAAATCCAGCGCTCCGTCTGCCCAATTTTTGGATAATGCCTCAAGCTCAAATAACTTTCTGACAATTTGTCGTAACATTGTTGGATCGACAACGCTTTGTATCTGTTCGCTAAGGCGATCGCAAAATTCCAGGCTGGAGAATAACTCACCTCGACGGTTCCAAAGCTCTAAACCGTCAGCCACGCCTGTTTGCTGACGTTTATGAATCCAATCAGCGTGTTCGAGAACGTGATTTTTCTGACTAGCATGAATAACCTCTACACTTTCTTCTATCAGCTCTCCGTTCTCATCAATTTGTATCAGTTCTAACTTGATGCGACTGCTATTCCACAGCGATTCAGAATTCAGACTAATTGCCAATGTTTCAAGATAGTGAGCAACTTTAAAGCCTTCTGATTGGCTACCATGTAAACTTAACTCACAATCTGGATCTTCAACTTTTATTTGAATATTTAGATCGGAAATATCAACGGATAAAGGAGTTTTAGTTGCCAGCGTTCTCAAAAAAGTCCGCTCATCTCGATTAACTTCATTATCGTTACGCCAACGAGAAAGAGGATAGTTTTCTGCAATAACCATACCATAAAAATCTGCTTGAACGCGAATCCCCTTCAGTCCACAGCGTTTAGCTTCACGCATCGTACTAATTAATTCTGACATCCATTTTTGTGCTGTAGAAATATCAGGAGCAAGATTTCGCGCGGACAGTTCATTAAACACCATCTCTAAATCCATCGCTTATTCTCCTTCCACCGCAGGTTCCAACAAAATCTCCAAACTGTTGTCCCACTCATCAAAAAAACCATCTGGCCACCGATCAATTCGTCCGTTGCGATCGATCTTTGGCGATACTACATCAGTTTGTCCTTCTTTATTTTGACGCTGGAAGTAATGCAACTGAACGTCCTTAGGGTCAATTTTACCCCCATGAACCGCAAGGCGAATCCCATTTAAAACATGATCGCTGTGAGTTTCTATCACAACTTGAACGCCCCCGCTAGCTGCTAAAGCTAATAATTGACCCATTTTAACTTGTCCTTTGGGGTGGAGATGTGCTTCAGGATTTTCAATTAAAACAATTGTACCAGGTGTTGATGCAAGTGCCGCTACAATAATTGGTAAAGTGTAGCTAATTCCAAATCCAACATTAGTTGCACGGTAAGGATTGCTATCTCCATAAGAATATTGAACACTCATCAAATCAACATCTGATTTGGCGTCAATTTTGAGGCGAGTACCTGGGCTCACTTCTCCCATCCACGCCTCCACTTGGTCTATCAACTCCATTGATTTTACTTGAACGTCACCTGGTTCAATCTTTGATTTTACATCAGGATGGCTGAGACTACTATTAGGAATAACTTTACCCCCTTTCACAGCAAGAAAATGTGCAGTATATTCTCCTTTAATACCAAGTTGGTCGAGCTGTCGTACTTGGTAGTCTGACATTTCATTAAATGGGCGCGGCCCAATCCGTTCTGCCTGAAGGTAGTGAAAATTGTTACCGAAAAGATTCGATTGATACACTTCTGAACTAGCTTTTTCCGAATCAATATTCAACACATCTACCTCTCTGTCATATTTGAAACGCCATACCCCCTTGCTGTTGTTTCCCCAAACAATGTCAAAACCAATTAATTCCTCTTTTGCTCCCTCAAAAAGTGCGTCTTGAGCAGTACCAATCTTCACTAAATCCCCATTAAGTGCCAACCCTTTTTCTGGTAATAAACCCTGTTGGTAAGATTGTCTCAGCAGGAGGAGTGATTGCAATACAGAAGATTTACCAGTGCTATTTAGACCAGAAAATAAAGTCATTTTTCGGAATTCTAATAATTGATTTGCAAAAGGTTTGAAATTAAGCAAATGTAGTGAAGTAATCATGCCAGCACCTCGTTAATTATTTGTTCAATTATCCTAAATCTGTACTCGATTTTGTCAGCAGCCTGAGATATAGATGTCAAAAAATCTCGGTCGTTATCTACATAGTAGATAAATTTTTTAATTAAATTCTGCTTTTGGTGCTTCAAGACGTTAATTTGTTCGTCGCTAAGTTGACTGAGATTAACTGACCAACATTCAAACAATGCTTTATTAATTGGATACATTTTTTTCTGATTTTGAGAAATTTTACGAAAAGCACTTTTCTCGAAAATTTTTAAGGCTGCAATCATAGCTTTATTAAATTTTTTTTCAATTAGTTTTAATTGTTCTTCAGATAGATTATTAACCTTAAATAATGCTCGACTTAAAAACACATTTCTGTTGTTGTCTTTATAATCTTGATAAGATGTAAGCGTAAATGCTAGAAAACCGAGTATAAATTCCCGATCGTCCATCCGCATTTTACGCAACTTACTCAGATTAGTAACTTGCTGGAATTCATTAGATGTCGCAAGTTTAGCTAAAAACTTTGTTGCCTTACCGGGGTTGAGAGCATGGCGGAGTTCTTGGGGAGTCATTGGTAATCCTCCTGTATTAATGCGTTTAAAAATGTTATACTTAACTTCAGGAGGCGTACCTTTCTCTATCAAATAAACTGTCACTTGAGTTTCTTCTATTCGGCGCTGATATTTTCGTTCTATTTCATCATAAGTTTTACCTTCAAAATTTGTCAAGTATTCTAATCCGCATAACCTAAGTGTTTTATCGCTCATAAATTGCTTGAGAGCAGATAGCCGCTGCAATCCATCCACAACCAACCATTTATCTTCATCAGTTGCATCTATATAAAAAGCTGGTAATGGAATCCGAATCAGGATAGACTCAATCAGTCTGCTTTTAGCGTCATCTTTCCAGATGTTTGCATGGCGCTGAAAGTCTGGTGCCAAATCAAGAGCTTCCTCGTCGATTCTTCTTAGAAGTTGCTCGATGGTTGGTTCTCTGGTGAAAATATTAATTTCATCCGGATCGTATATCAATTTGTCTTTTTCATAAGGTTCATCATCGTTATCTTCTTCTTGACTCAAATTTAAGTCATCAATCGAATCTTGGTTGGATACTTGCTGATATGGTTGTGGCTGACTTACCATAGGAAATACTCCTTTGTGTTGATTTTTATTACAATCCCGTATTGTCCTAATAAAACTTGGATGACGATCGGCTCCTAACAGAAAGGAACATTTTCAAATATTATCGCACAAATCCGATTTTGTAGAGACGCTACAAATCGCATCTCTACAACTAATCCCCTACATCCGGCAAGTTTGCCGCGCTCTTTCATCCTCCACTTCTTGCCACCCAAAAGAAAAATGGCTCACCGCATTAATTTGTGGCGTCGCAGAGCGAATTGCCCGCATTTGAATCTCCAAAGACGGCCGATTTTTCAGAGATTTTCCCCAATCTCCGGCAATCGCAGGAATGATTTTTGCTCCCGGAGGTGCTAAGCTAACTGTCCGCTGCACCTGCGGCACAATGCAGCTTACATCCCCACAATTCCCGTAAGACATCGCATGGAATTCTACAGCAGCCGGAAACCTGTCCCAAGGCTGCAATCTCGAATCAAATCCCCCTTGATTAATCTTTTGATTCCCATTAGGAAAAAATACTGCTCCTACAGGAATTCCCATCCTTTGAGCTGGTTGAGTTGCCATTCCGAAAAAATCTAAAATTCCTTGGACTGCGTGACCAATACTCAGTTGCCAGAGGTCTTTTTGCAGAATGCCGGTATCGGGAAGTAATCGTGTTGGTGTTGGAGTATTTGGCTTGTTAGCGGGAGTTATTGAAGCTGCTTTTGATGTGGAATTCTCCCTTCTCGAAACTGGAGTTGCTGCTGGTATTGGTTGGGGATTTCGTCCTTGCCAAAGAGGTTCTTGCTCTGTCGGATACTGTTTGACTACTGCTTGAACGTCATTAGTATTGATGAATCCTTTAGTCAAGTATCGCTGAATTAAATCTCTTCCTTGCTGATTGTTAGCCCGCTGCAAAAGCATTTGCTGCGATGCTGAACCGTAAATCCACAAGTCTTGAACTTTGGTAGCAACTGAAGCTGGCCCGACGCCCCGGACATAACGAATGTAGTCGAATAACATTCCTTGCGGCCTGCGCTTGACTATTTGATTTACTAACAAACTATAGTCTTGCTTTGCTTGCGGATTGTAGGGATCGACAAAGGCGTGGGTGGCGTGACTTTCTCCGGTTTGGTCGTCTAAACCCGCGTCTTGAATGACTGTTAAACTTGTCTGGTTTTTGCCGTTTATGGCGAGGGTTTGCTGTCTGTCGGAACGCTGAGAATAGGTATAGCCAAAGTTCATGGTAAATAACCAGGCGTATACTTTTAATCCTCGTTGTTTGCCTTTGGCGATCGCCTTTTCCAACAAATCATATTTTTCGTAGCCGCGATTTCTGACAACAGAAGGCCAAACAGTCGGATTGTCTGCTGCTGGGAGTAGCACTTGACCATCGTAAAACACTTCGACGTAGACTTGATTGTAGCCTTTATTCACAACTTTGTCTAATACGCGATCGATTTCTCCGGGCCTGACATCGCAGGGATACAAACGCAGCCAAACTGCTTGGGTTTCGGGCCAAGTTTTTTGGCGGCATTCTGCTATTTCCCGCGCGTGTTTGCTCAAAACTGCAAAATATGCTTGCTGAGATTCGGGTTTTCCTGACAAGGCGGCGCGGCGCAAGTCTTCTTTTTGGTTTACCTGCTCTTTGGATAATTGGCAATAGGCTGATGTTTCGGCAAAGGCTGGTTGATTTTCGATAAAGGGCAAAATAAGCTGGCTGATGAAGCTACTGGTTAAAACAGCAGTTACCGCACTTAAAAAGCGTCGCTGGTGTTGAAAGTTCGCGATGCGAGTTGGTGCAATTTTCATGGGATAATTAAATTTGGTTTTCTAGTTTTAATTGGGTGGCGATCGCCGGAAGTGCCGATCGCCTAGACGCACAGCTACAAATTTCTACTGTTTTTTGGTTGACCTAGTTATGGCACAAGTCGATCGCACAATGCAAATTCAGTCGGGCGGCTATTTAGATCGTGTGCGATCGAATAAGGATAACACTCGGCGGTTGAAACCGCCGTCTTATCTAAATGCCGCAAAAAAAGCGCCTGGGTAGAGCGGGCGCTAAAAGCAGTTGATATTTCTACTAAAAATTGTTAACACTCAAATATCAAGGATGAAAGATGAATTATTCAAATTTATCTTTTATCCCTAAATTTTGAGATTAAGATCCTCTGGTGAGAGCAGATTCAACCTGCTGAAATTCTGCCTCAAGACGCTTTTTCAACTTTTCAGGAACAGGACGGTTGGGATAGGAACTGTAATGTCCTGCCAAAGAGTTTAAGGCAGTGCGCATTGTCGTAAAAGATGCCAGCTTGGTAAGAGCGGGATCGCGGCGATATGCTGCAAAAAAATCGTTGATGCTTGAGCGAGCAGCGGCTTGAGCAGCTGCTTTGTCTGGCGCGCCCTCTGGCAAAGTGAGCGCTGTTCTCAAGCTTTTGACTAATGTTAATGTGTCTTGGCCGTAATCTCCACTCAGAGTGGCGGGAACATTGGTACAGCCCGCTACGCCGATGACAACAACTAATACGAGGGCTAACAGACGGGAAATGTAATGCTTCATAAGGTTTAGAAAAATGGAAGCGAAAGCGGTAATCAAAATTAACCTTTATCCTATCTCGAATTGAGCTAATAATGTCAAATTTTCATTATTTCTTGCAGCAATACCATGAAAAGTAAAATTTGTCAATCTCACATGGATTGATATCATATCGGCTCGAATTATCGCAATCAAATTGGTTCGTAGT
>JAYUGZ010000588.1:0-9534 GCA_043767465.1 Cyanobacteriota bacterium | reverse complement strand
GCACCTTATTTCAAGGCATAATTGTCTATAATCCCAACTCGGAACCAGTCACTTTAAAAATATTACAAGGAGCGAGTTATTTAACTCGGCCGGATGCTTTATTTGTCGATTTGCCCTCGTATTTAGAAAATCGATTCGGCACTGTGTTTGCGGGGCCTGGCAGTCGCATCACCAGCGATGTGCTGCGGGGATACAGACAAAGCATTTTGCCCGCTGCGATCGAAATTCCGGCGAATCAGAGCCGAATGCTGATGAATTTGCCGATACCTGTGGGGAATGTCACGCCTTCTTCCAACGGGCGATCGACTTTAATGCGAATGTCTAGCAGCAATTCGGTTTATGTCGCTAGTTTGGCCATGTTTGCTCCTAAAACTAAATATGGAGTCGAACAATATCCGACTTTAGAACAGTGGGAAAATATTTTAAATACTAAAGGTTTAGCAGGGCCGAGAGATTTGGCTCCAACTCCCACAGGCGAAAATCCCGAGCAAAAAATTTACGGCCGCGTGGCGGGAGTCGCTGAAGGTTCCGAATGGAAAGCTAAAATTACTGACAATCCGAAAATTGATTATTTAACGATTCCCAAGCGTGGTGAATCATTTTCCTATGCTTTGAGCACTACTGATACAGGTACTTTTGGGACTGGTCAAATTCAAAGCGCTAAAATGTTAGCTCGCTATCCCGATACTGCTTATTTTGCTCACGGTAATTACGGGATTCAATACAACTTAACTTTTCCACTTTACAACAAGTCTCGGGAGTCCCAATCTGTTAGCATTAGAATGCAAACACCGATTAAGGCAAATAAAGAATCGGGGGGATTGATGTTTTACGATCCTCCGGAAAATCGGATATTTTTCCGAGGTACGCTGCGGGTGATGTTTAATGATGATACGGGCAAGACTTTGACGCGCTACATTCACATCGTGCAGCGCCGGGGACAGCAGGGGGAAGCTTTGGTGAATGTGAATATGAAGCCGGGGGAACGCCGTTTGGTTCAGGTGGATTTCTTGTATCCGCCGGATGCGACGCCGCCGCAAGTTCTGACTGTGCGATCGAGCAATTAGTTGTTAGTCATTGGTCAAAGGTTTGTAGTGAGGACTTTAGTCCGCATTCAAGAAGGACAGTCAAAGGTTTGTAGTGAGGACTTTAGTCCGCATTCAAGAAGGACTGAAGTCCTCACTACGAACCTATTTGTTTGTAGTGAGGACTTTAGTCCTGACTAAAGTGTCAAAGATTGAGGATTTGTCTCAATCAACTTCGCTAAATCCTGCAAGAAAGATGCAGCGTCAGCACCGTAAATCACCCGGTGATCGCAAGTGATATTAACTTGCATTTGCCGCTTGACTCCCATCAAGCCTTCCTCATTAGCCACTACTTGCGGCCGCGAAGCACCGATCGCCAAAATCGAGCCTTGATTCGGTGGTAAAATCGCGTCAAACTTATCTACTCCATACATTCCCAGATTGGAAAGAGTAAAAGTTCCCGTGCTGTATTCGTCAGGCTTTAACTGCTTGGCGCGGGCGCGATCGACTAAATCCTTCCAACTACGGGAGAGAGAATAGATATCTAGGCGATCGGCATTTTGTAGCACTGGCGTAATCAAACCGCCGCCATCCATCGCCACCGCTACCGCCACATTAATATCAGCACGGTGTTGAATTCCCGACTCTACATAACAAGCATTCAGCAGAGGATGTTTTTGTAAAGTTACTGCTACTGCTTTAGCCAGCAGAGCCGTCATTGTGACACCTTTGGGCTTAATTTGTTTGTAGAGTTTGTCCAGATTGTCAGTAGTAATTGTATAGCCGACGCGGAAACACGGCACGCTCAAACTTGCTTCCATATTGCGTACTACCGCATTTTGCAGCGCGTTCATCGGTACTCTGTTACCCGAAAGCGCTACCGCTGGGATTGGTGCGGGTGCAGGTTTGGCTGCTGCGGGTGCGAGTGCGGGTGCTGCGGCTGCGGGTGTTGCGGGGACTGTGACTGGTTGCTGAACCGGAGCGGGTTGGGCTTTACCTGCTGCTGCTTCCACATCCTCTGCGACAATCCGACCGTTGGGGCCGCTGCCTTTGAGCGAATTCAAATCTACTTTAAATTCTTTGGCTAACTTGCGAGCACGGGGAGAAACGACGCTGCGGCCGTTTTGGCGGCTGACGTTTTGCTGCAAACCCACTGATGCTGTAGCTGCGACAGGAGCGGGGGCTGCGACAGGAGCGGGGGCTGCTGCTGCTGGGGCGGCGGCTCCTTGTTTCTGGGCGGCGGCAATTTCGGCTTCTGTTTCTGCTACTAGGGCGATCGCCGCTCCCACCGGAGCAACTTCCCCCGCAGGTACAATAATTATTGCTAGATAGCCTTCGTAGAAAGACTCGACATCCATGTCGGCTTTGTCGGATTCAACCACGACTACGGTTTCGCCCTTTTCTACTTTGTCCCCGGCGGATTTGACCCAGGAAACAATTTTGCCCTCTGTCATGGTAGAGCTCAGGGCTGGCATGAAAACTTCGCGAATCATCTGTAAAAAGTCCTTGTGAGTTGGTAATTGGCGATCGGTATTTGGCGATCGGTATTTTTCGGTATTTTGGCGATCGGCAATCGGCAATAATTATTATTATGCCAGCCTCTAGTCCGAAGATGTGTGACTATTGACTCAAAATTACCTACCAATTACCAATTATCAATTACCAATTACCAATTTCTAATTCCTAAATATCACCTCTAATTTCTTCGACGATGCCGTCACGGAGCAGAACTTCTACTTGCATTTTTTGAATCAAGTTTTCTCCCAGGCCCACAGTGAACGTGCCGTCAATTTGACCTTGACTCACTTCTTGTTCGAGGTCTAGCACCTGCACTTGCTGGAGCTGTTGCAGGTTTTGGTTTTTCTGTTCTAGCAGCTCGCTCTTTTTTTGATTCACCTGCATTTGAATGTTGTCTATTTGCTGCATTACTTGCGGGCCGGGGGGTTGCAGGTTTTGCTTTTGAATTTCTGAAACCATCCGCTGCCCTTGCATTTCTAGCTGTTGTAGCTGAGAATCTATTTGATTGATTTGGGCTTGCAGTTGCTGTTGAGCTTCTTCTTTCCAGCGGGGAGTAACGACGACTTTAATGTTAATCGATCGCTTCAAGAGTAATTCAGGAGTGGACAGTTCCATAAAGTTGTTGCTTGTCAATTGGGAATTAGGTATTAGTCGTTAGTCGTGAGTCGTGAGTCATTAGTCATTAGTCATTGGTCGATCGACATTTCCTAATCACTGAGGACTGAAGACTGAGGACTGGGATTCGCGACTCGGGTGTTGGGATAATTTTTGCTTCTCCATTCCCCAAGTCCTGCGAATCTGTTAAAACATCCCGTCAATCATATCGCGGTAGTGTTCCGTCACAACCGGGCGCTTAATTTTCAGGGTCTGGGTCAACATTCCATTTTCCATCGAAAACGGCTCCTGAATCAACCGGAACGGGCCGATGCGATCGTCCGCGCGGTATCCTGGGCGATTTTGCACCTCGCGGTTCAATTCTTTGCGGAATAAGTCTTGAATTGTCTTGCTATTCCAGTCAATTTCGTGTATGGGCGGATTCTGAGTTTCTGCCCATTTCTGCACAGCTTCTGAATTGGGGACAATTAAGGCGCCGATCAACTTTTGGTCTTGACCTACTACCATAATTTGGTCGATGTAGGGGCTGCGAACACAGGCATCTTCGATCGGCTGCGGTTCGATATTTTCGCCGTTGCTGAGGACGATCGTATCTTTGGCCCGTCCAGTCAAAACTAAGTCGTTTCCCGGTGTCAGCCAGCCCAAATCTCCGGTGTCGAACCAGCCCTCGGAGTCAATGGCTTTGGCCGTAGCTTGGGGATTGAGATAATAGCCCTGCATGATTTGCCGGCCGCGGCCCAAAACTAAACCGCGCTGTCCTGTCGGTAGTTGCTTTCTGGTTTCCGGGTCAACTATTTTAATTTCAGTATGGGCGATCGGTTGTCCCGCGGAACCTTTAAGATTGTGCCAAGGTCGGCGAACTGTCAAAACCGGGGATGTTTCGGTTAAACCGTATCCCACTAACAAACCGATATTTGCTATTTCAAAGAAGTTGTCTAAATGCGCGGCCAAAGAACCTCCGCCACTAATCGCCCACTTAAAACGTCCTCCCGTAGCTTCCCGGACTTTTTGGTAAACGAGTTTTTCGGCGATCGCGTGGACGGGAAATAATAGAATGCTTTTGATGCGGGCGATCAGTTTTTCCGAAGCAGAAGCAGGTTCTAAATTGAGAGTTAATCCTTGGAAAATGCGGCGGGCTTCAATGTATTGCTGGCTGGCAGATAGGAGAAAGTTAACCAGTTTTTGTTTATTAGCTGGCTGTTCCCGAAATTGCTTTTGTACTGCCTCGTAAATCGATTCCCAGATGCGCGGAACGCTAACCATGTACTGGGGTTTGCAAGTTTTAAAGTCTTGTTTGAAATACCGAATACTGGTGTATATTTGCGTGCATCCTTGGGAAAGCAGGAAGTATTCGACTGTGCGTTCGTAGGCGTGCCAACTCGGCAGAATGCTGAGGGCGGATTCGCCCGGTTCGGGTTGCAAAATTGTGCCGAAGGTGGTGAGTTGGTGCAGCAGGTTCCCGTGAGTCAGCATTACGCCTTTGGGTTTGCCGGTGGTGCCGCTGGTGTAGAGGAGAGTGGCGAGGGTTTGCAGGCTGTGGTTGGTGGGTTTGAGGGGGCGGTTGGCGCCTGTGGCCATGACTTGGGAAAATTTGACTGTGGTTAGGGTGGGGCTGGTTTCTGGTTCTTCGTCGGAGAGGAGGACGATAAGTTCGATCGGCAAATCGGGGAGGCGGGCTTGCAGTTTTTTGAGTAAAGCCAGGTTTTCGACTATTAAAGCGGTACTGCCGCTGTCTTGAATGATGTAGAGGAGTTCTTCGGGGTCGGCGGTGGCGCCTCGCACGGCGTTGGCAGCCCCGGCGGTCATGATTCCTTGATCGGCTATCAACCAGCGGGGGCTGTTGTCGGCGAAGAGGGCGACGCGGGGAGGGATTGCTTCTGCTGAGTTTGCATTGATGCCGAGGGCCTGCAAGCCGCTGGCGAATTGCTGGATTTGTTGGTAAAGGTCGGTGTAGGTGAGTTTGATTTCGGGCTGGGTGTGGGGATCGTGGAGGGCGACGGTTTGGGGAAATCGCTGTTTGACGATCGCCCAAATTTCTGGTATCGATCGAAGGTCACTATAGTCGATCGTGCGGCTGAGGTTGGCGCGTTCAATGTCGCTCATTTGGGAGGCGGCGCCCGGTGCGGGGTGGTTCATAGGGTATTTTTGGGGGTTTTGGGAGATAAAGTTATTGGGTACAAGTTTAATATCAGAGTTATTTTAGAGCTTTGTGGCAGTGTCGTGACAGTTTGCAAACCAGCCATTGTTTATTTGGGAGCATCTCAGTTTTGCAAATATATTAGTAGGGGAGAAGCATTTCGGCAGTAAATCTCTGACAATCGCTAATAAACTATCTGCCGAAATGCTTCGCCCTTCCAAGATTGAGATGCACCAGTCTATTCGGAAAATTAGAGATACAAAATGATGAGATTTATCGTTGCACAGAAATACAGGCATTTATCAAGGTTGGTAGTTGCTTGTTGTGCGATCCTAGCGTTATCTGGAAATGTACTGTCTGTGAATGGTGCAGAAGTGCGATCGGCAAACAAAACATTTGCCGATTGGTGTCGCCAAAAAGCTGCTTTGAGTCCTGAAACTAAGCATACTGTTGAAGTGGTGTTGAAAGAAGTAGGGACTACTGATTGCGATGAGGCCGATCGAAATCTTTCGAGTCGCCAGATGCTCAACCTCAGCGACAATCAAATCAGCGACACCAAACCGCTAACATCCTTGACTAACCTTACTTGGCTCAACCTCAACAACAATCAAATCAGCGACATCAAACCGTTTGAATCCTTGACTAACCTGGGACAACTCGTCCTCAGCAACAATCAAATCAGTGACATCAAACCGTTGGAATCCTTGACTAACATGATGTTTCTCTTCCTCAGCAACAATCGAATCAGCGACATCAAACCGCTAGTACCCTTGACTAACTTGGCTTGGATCTTCCTCGCCAACAATCAAATCAGCGACATTAAACCGTTAGAATCCTTGACTAACCTGAAAAATCTCGTCCTCAACGGAAATCCGATCGCACTCAAGACTTGTCCACTCAAGCGAGAGTCTATCTGTAAGTGGGAACTCCCAAAATTAGGGATATAAAATTATGAAATTTATAGTTGCACAGAAACATAAGAATTTACCAAGGTCGATCGCACTTGCTTGTTGTGCGATCCTAGCGTTATCTGGAAATGCACTGTCTGTGAATGGTGCAGAAGTGCGATCGGCAAACAAAACATTTGCTGATTGGTGTCGCCAAAAAGCCGATTTGAGTCCTGAAACAAAACATACTGTTGAAGTGGTGTTGAAAAAAGTAGAGACTACTGATTGTGATGAGGCTAATCAGATATTTTCGAGTATCGCAGAACTCGAACTCGACCTCGACAAGAATCAAATCAGCGATATCCAACCACTAGCATCTTTAACTAACCTGACTGGGCTCTACCTCAACTTCAATCAAATCAGCGACATCAAACCGCTAGCATCCTTGACTAAACTGAATACGCTCTCCCTCGGCGAAAATAAAATCAGCGATATCCAACCGCTAGCATCCTTGACTAACCTGAGTGTGCTCGCCCTCAGTAGCAATCCTATCAGCGATATCCAACCGCTAGCATCCTTGACCAACCTGAGACGGCTCGGCCTCAGCAACAATCCTATCAGCGATATCAAACCGCTAGTATCCTTGACTAAACTGAATACGCTCTCCCTCAACAACAATCCTATCAGCGACATCAAACCGCTAGCATCCTTGACTAACCTGAGTGAGCTCAGTCTCAGCAACAATCAAATCAGCGATATCAAACCCTTACAATCTTTGACTAACATTCAGAGTCTTCGTGTCAACAACAATCCTATCAGCGACATCAAACCGCTAGCATCCTTGACTAACCTGAGTGAGCTCTCCCTCAGCAACAATAAAATCAGCGATATCAAACCACTAGAATCTTTGACTAAACTGGTTCGGCTCGACCTCAGCAACAATCAAATCAGCGATATCCAACCGCTAGCATCCTTAACTAATCTGATTCGGCTCGAACTCGACAACAATACTATTGGCGACATCAAACCGCTAGCATCTTTGACGACTAACCTGACTGAGATCAGCCTCAGCAACAATCAAATCAGCGACATCAAACCGCTAGCATCCTTGACTAAACTGATTTGGCTCCACCTCAGCCACAATCGAATCAGCGACATCAAACCGCTAGCATCTTTGACTAAACTGGGTTGGCTCTGGCTCGACAACAATCAAATCAGCGATATCAAACCGCTACCATCTTTGACTAACCTGATTCAGCTCAAACTCGACAACAATACTATTGGCGATATCAAACCGCTAGCATCCTTGACTAGCCTGTATCTGCTCGACCTCGACAACAATCAAATCAGCGATATCAAACCCCTAGCATCCTTGACTAACCTGAGTGAGCTCAGTCTCACCAACAATCAAATCGAGGACATCAAACCACTAGCATCTTTGACTAACCTGATTCAGCTCAAACTCGCCGGAAACTCTATCGCCCCCAAAACTTGCCCTCTCAAGCGAGAGTCTATCTGTAAGTGGGAACCAGTAACTCAACCATAAAACTTTACAGTTTAGAATATTAGCCGATCGAACGCGATCGCCAATTCTATCCGCACATCGGCTTCAGTCAGGGGGAGATTGTCGGGAAGGTCGATCGTAATTTGCATGATTTATGGTAGTTTTAGGTTTTTATTGGCTTTTAAGTGCGATCGTCCTAGGATTATTATGAATTTGCTTGCTTTTTCAAACGCGATCGATCGTTCAACCGTATATTACCAGCGATCGATCGTATCTAATATTAGATGCCTTTATTCAGACCTGATGTAAGTACCTAAAAATTCCAGTTGATTCATCATTTCTTCCGCAGACTTGCTACCAATCAAATTCAACAAACCGCGCAACTGTTCGCCGACAGAATAACTTTGTCGCGGCACAACAATAATTCCCGAATGATTGCTACCTACTGCAAAAAAGCTCCCGTGCAGCCGACAGAAATCTCGACTATTAAAAGTATAAATGACTCGACCTTGCTCTGTTGCCCATATCAATTGTTCTTCATCTATACGTCCTAAATTATTGGCATCTGAGACAGTTACTACATCAATCCCATTTTCTCGCAAGGCTTGCACGAAAGCTTTTCTGAGCGTATCTTCATCTAAATACAAACGAATCTGGCTTATTAAATTCTCCCAGCCCTGCGATCGGCTTCCAATCGCTCGTACTCAGCTAATTCGGCAGCTAAATCAGCCTCAATTTCCTTGCGGTTAGCGTGATAGTAAGATAGCGCTGCATAAATTTGTGCTAAATTTAAATAGGAAATTTCTTCAAGTATTTCTTCTGGGCTCATCCCTTGTTGATGCCAAACGGCAATTTGAGCGATAGAAATTCTAGTTCCCGCAATGCGGGGACGCCCTCCACAGGTTTCAGGCGTACTGACAACCAGCGTGCCGATGTCGATCGCAGTTGTTGACATACTTACCTCTTAGGAAAAACTCAAATCTAGCACAAACAGGACTTACGCATAGGTGTTTTGCAGTTATCGGAAAAGAGAATCTGGATTTGGAGTATCTCGTCAGTCATCAATGCCCTCCCACAGTTCGGAAATAGGATGCAATTTGCCTTCTTTAATTTGCTGGAGGGAGTTGCGGAGGCTGGCTAGGACGAGTTCGGCCGGTTCGTCATCGGGATCTGCTGGCGGAGTGACGATATTGCGATCGATTAATAGTTGGTAGAAGTCGTCCACAGACATTACAGCGAGTTGAGCGGCTTTATCGAGACTGAGGCTGTGTTGTTGATAAAGTACGATCGCCAATTCTATCCTCACATCGGCTTCAGTCAGGGGGAGATTGTCGGGAAGGGCGATCGTAAGAAGCATGATTTAAGGTACTTTTAAATTTCTAGTTGATCTTTAAGTTTCACAATTTAGCAATCCTACCAGAGCGCAATTATTAGCTAAATCTGCCAAATCTTGCCAAGTGTGAAAGGAAAAGTAGCGTTTGTTTGCTACCTACCTGATTCCATTCACCGTTTTCCCATCCAAATTTGTGTCATCGTGGGGCGGATTTTGCGATCGCGAGTCGAGACAATCACCCACATACTGCGATCGCACTTTGCTCTTGAGCTAGTTGCTCTGTCAACCACTGAATTTCTAACTGGAGGGTGGCTGTACACCTTTCCCAGGATGCTGCTTGATACGAGTCAACGCGATCGTCCTGTTCAGTTTGTTGAGCCTCTAGGTAGTCTTGGCGCAGGTAGCAGACTCTCAAGCGGTGATCGAGCAACTTGATTCTTTCTGGGGTTTCTAAGTCACCAAAAAAGAAAAACTTGATTTGGAAGCGCGATCGACTGTTGACCCAGCTTTCTTGA
>JAYUGZ010000587.1:0-1468 GCA_043767465.1 Cyanobacteriota bacterium | reverse complement strand
TTCGGCAAACTCAAAGCAGTGTGCTGCCGGATTAAATACATCCCTATTTGACGGGCATAGCTAATTTCTCGCCTGCGGGAAATGCCTTTCAAATCTTCTACAGAAACATCAAAAGCCTCGGCCACAACTGCAATTACGGCATCGGGTGTCGCCTCTACGCTTTCAGTTTGCGGGTTCAAAACCGGGGTGATATTCTCCACAGTCATCGGCAAACCGGTAATTGAAAGATATGCTACGGCTCGAATCAAAGCTCCTTCTAATTCCCGAACGTTGGAAGTGTAACTAGAGGCAATGTATTCAATTACATCTCGTGGCAGTCGCATATTTTCATATTCGGCTTTTTTCTGCAAAATTGCCATCCGTGTTTCTAAATCTGGCAATTGAATATCGGCAATTAATCCCATGGAAAATCTGGAACACAAGCGCTCTTGCAAGCGGGGGATTTGCTGCGGCGGGCGATCGCTCGCTAAAACTACTTGGTTTCCGGCTTCGTGCAAAGTATTAAAAGTGTGAAAGAATTCTTCTTGAGTATATTCTTTGCCTTCGATAAATTGGATGTCGTCTATTAACAAAACATCGGCTGCGCGATAATGATCGCGGAAAGTTTGCATACTATCTTTGCGAATTGCGGCGATTAAATCGTTGGTAAATTTCTCAGTAGAAACGTAAAAAATCTTGGCGTTGGGGTCAATTTCCAAGCGGTAATGACCGATCGCCTGCATGAGATGAGTTTTCCCCAAACCGACGCCGCCACACAAAAATAGAGGATTGAATTCTCGGCCCGGAGACTCGGCTACCGCGAGGGAGGCTGCGTGGGCCATGCGGTTGTTGGAACCGACAACAAAGCGGGAAAATAGGTATTTGGGGTTGAGATTGGCGGGTTTGGGGGGGTGAAGGGAGTGGCTTTCGACATCGGCGATGGGGGACGGCCAAATCATGGCGGAGTCGCTGCTACCGCCTGTTTCGTTTCCTCCGGCAATTGTCAAGTAAATTTCTACGGGATAGCCGAGAATTTCTGCGACTGCATCGGCAATAATTTCTCTGTAATATTTCTGCAACCAATTGCGAGCAAAGGGGTTGGGGGCACTGACGATCAAACAGTTATTTTCGAGTTGTTCGGCCCTGGCAGTTTTGATCCACGTCTCAAAGCTAGGTCTGCTCAGTTGTACCTGGAGACGTTCAAGTATCTGATTCCACAGACTTTCGAGGGAAATGTCCACTGCTTACCTTTGCCGATCGGCATTCAAGAGATTAATTCTACAGTCTAGAGAGTTTAGTCCTCAGATGCTAAAGTTTAAGGGAGTCTGCCGTAGCTTGCGGGGCGGGACGCCATCGCCCAAAAATTTTGCGGCACAGACGCAAAAAGCAGGTATCAGAGATCAGTTACTAAACAAATATTTAAATGCGGCTCTAAAGCCTAAAAACGTTGCTATGAAGAGTTCGACGGGCAAATTTTGGAAGCAACCGG
>JAYUGZ010000586.1:0-9541 GCA_043767465.1 Cyanobacteriota bacterium | reverse complement strand
GACAGAAGCGCGTTATTGCTATCAGCGCTGGGGTGCAAAAGCCAAAGTAGGACATTTAGAATCAAAATATTCGCAGTTACTAAATTCAGCCTCGATTCTAACTAATATTGAAACTCACAAATCCACCAGCAGCGCTGCCACGACGAGCGACAGTGCAGGCGTGCTAGACTTGACAACCGCAGTCAAAGCATCGCAAACCTTGGCCGGCGAAATAGTTCTAGAGCAACTGCTGGCAAAAATGATGAAAATTGTGATTGAAAATGCCGGAGGACAAACTGGGTTCTTAATACTAGAAAAAAATCACAAATGGGTGATTGAAGCATCAGGATCTGTAGATGCCGATCGCGTTTCTGTCATGCAATCAATTCCTATAGATTTTGTAGATGAGAAGCGACAAGTAACTTTGCTGGCAGTTGCTGTCGTCAACTACGTCGCCCGCACCCAGGAAAGTATTGTTTTAAATGATGCTACCCGCGAAGGACAATTTACTCGCGCACCCTATATTGTTGCCGTTCAACCTAAGTCAATTCTTTGCACTCCGCTGATCCATCAAGGCAAGCTGAGCGGCATTCTATATTTAGAAAACAATCTGACAGCGGGGGCTTTTACGCCAGACAGGTTAGAAATCTTAAAACTGCTGTCTTCTCAAATTTCTATCTCGATCGAAAACGCCCAACTTTATGCCAACTTGCAACAATTTAATCAGAATCTCGAACAGTTAGTGCAGCAGCGTACCTCCGAACTCTCCCAAACTTTAGCAGACTTAAAATCTGCCCAAAATAAATTGGTTGAAGCGGAAAAAATGGCTGCACTCGGGGGGTTGGTGGCGGGTGTCGCCCACGAAATTAATACTCCCATCGGCATTGGCATCACAGCCGCCTCGCTGCTGGCGGAAAAAGTCACAAATTTTTTTGAGCTTTACACCAAGGGCCAAATTAAACGCTCGGAGTTAGAAAAGTTCCTGGATACTGCTATGCAGAGCAGTAATATGATCTTATCCAACCTCACGCGGGCGGCTGACTTGATTCATAGTTTTAAAGAAGTGGCTGTAGATCAGTCGAGCGAATTAAAACGCAGGTTTAACGTGAAAAACTATTTAGAGGAGATTTTGACATCCTTAAGTGCCAAACTAAGAAGAACTAAACACAAAATAGAAATTAAGTGCGATGAAAACATTGTGCTCGACAGTTACCCCGGGGTGGTGTCTCAAATTGTAACCAATCTGGTGTTGAATTCCCTGATTCACGCTTACGATGGAGAAGACGAGGGCATTATGGCTTTTGAGATCGAGCTAAAGGGCGATCGGCTATTTTTTGAATATGCGGATAACGGCAAAGGAATTACCCCAGAAAATCTCAGTAAAATCTTTGAACCCTTTTTTACAACCAAAAGAGGTCAGGGTGGCACAGGATTGGGACTGCACATTATTTACAACCTGGTCACTCAAAAATTAAAAGGCACAATAAGCTGCGAAAGTCAAGTAGGTAAAGGCACAAGATTTATGATTGAATTCCCCGCTAAACTTAGTAATTAGTTATTATAACGCCAGCATTAATAAAATTTAATTTAGGAGAAAGATAAATGTCAGAAGCTAGTAAAAACCTGTTAGCTGCGGCCGAGGACGAATTAATAGCGACAGGCGAGGACGAATTAATATTTGCCGCAGAAGATGACGAGGCGGCAGAAAAACCGCTCGCAGCGAGTTGGAAAATCTTAATTGTAGACGATGAAATAGAAATTCACAATATTACCAAACTAGCCTTAAATGATTTTACATTTGAAAGCAAACTCATCACATTTATCAGCGCTTTCTCCGGCAAAGAAGCTAAGGAAATGATCCAAGCTCATCCAGATATAGCATTGATTTTACTGGATGTAGTGATGGAAACAGAAGAGGCAGGCTTGGAAGTAGTAAAATACATCCGCGATATTTTAGACAACAAAGTAGTGCGGATTATTTTGCGCACCGGACAGCCGGGACAAGTGCCAGAAGATGTAGTAATTGTTAGCTACGATATTAACGATTACAAAACTAAAACAGAACTGACAAACAAAAAGTTATTTACCACGGTTGTCACAGCACTGAGAGCATTTCGCGCCCTGACTCAAATCGAGGCCAGTAAAAGCGAAATGGAAAAAATTGCAGCAGCTTCTGCACGCTTTGTCCCCCGTGAATTTTTAAGATTTCTCAAAATTGAAAGCATTGTTGATGCAAGATTGGGTGACTCTGTACAAGCAGAAATGACGATTATGTTTGCCGATATTCGGTCATTTACGAGTCTGTCAGAAAGTATGTCTCCCCGAGAAAATTTTGAATTTATCAATTCTTACTTGAGCCGAGTTGGCCCTGTCATCCGTCAGTACAATGGTTTTATAGATAAATACATTGGCGACGGAATTATGGCTTTGTTTCCTAACAATGCTGAAGATGCTGTGCAAGCAGCAATTGAGATGCAGCAGCAAGTTAAAATTTATAACAAACACAGGCAAAATAGTGGCTATCAACCTATTTCGATCGGGATTGGCTTGCATACAGGAACTTTAATGTTGGGTACGATTGGGGAAGCGGAACGGATGGAAAGTACGGTAATTTCGGATGCTGTGAATTTAGCCTCTAGGGTGGAAGGATTGACAAAGCTTTACGGAGTTGGTATTGTAGCTAGCGTCCAAACTTTGTGCCGGATTGACGATCCGCAACATTATAAGTGCCGGTTTCTCGATCGCGTTCAAGTAAAAGGAAAACAAACGCCGGTTGCTGTATTTGAAATTTACGACGGCGACTCGGATATGATGATCGAACTAAAAGCACAAACCCAAACTTATTTTGAACAGGGGATTTTTTTTCATTACCAGCAGCAATTCGCGCAAGCAAGGCAAATGTTTCTGCGCGTCTTGCAAGTCAACAAGTATGATAAGGCAGCATCTTTTTATGCTGAACGCTGCGATATGTTGATGAAGAATGCAGTGATTATGACTCTGGAAGGGATAGAGATATAGGGAATGTGGAATTGGGCATTGGGCATTGGGCATGGGACATGGGGCATCAGTTATTATCATGAACAGATGAACGAATAACAAATAACCAATAACAAATAACCAATAACAAGTAACAAATAACTTAGTTTATGCGCTTAAAATCCCTTGATGTTTTTCGCGGAATTGCGATCGCCTCGATGATCCTAGTCAACAACCCCGGCAGTTGGAAACAGGTGTATCCACCGCTAGATCACGCTGAATGGCATGGTTGCACCCCAACTGATTTAGTTTTCCCATTTTTCCTGTTTATCGTTGGCTGCGCGATGTCCTTCTCGCTGTCTAAATATATTCAAACTATCCAAAAAGCAGAAACAAATATCTACTGGCGAATTATACGGCGCGCCGCCATTCTGTTTATATTAGGATTGCTGCTAAATACATCTTCGATCGCCCTTGACGTACTTCTCAACAGCGCCCCCATTGAAAACTTCGGTAAAATCCGCATTATGGGAGTATTGCAGCGAATTGGGTTAGCGTATTTGATTAGTGCGATCGCGATTCTCAATCTCTCTCCCCGCCATCAAAAAGTGCTGGCTGTTGCCGTGCTTTTAGGCTATTGGGTGGCTTTATTTGTATTTGCTGTAGGGGGGTACACTGAATACGCACTGACGCCGGAAGGATATTTAGGTGGATATGTCGATCGCGCAATTCTCGGCAGCCAACACCTGTA
This sequence comes from Cyanobacteriota bacterium, assembly GCA_043767465.1. Classification (GTDB taxonomy): domain Bacteria; phylum Cyanobacteriota; class Cyanobacteriia; order Cyanobacteriales; family Microcoleaceae; genus Microcoleus. The sequence continues at coordinate 5,835 of JAYUGZ010000586.1, read as the reverse complement.
CAAAGGCGGCCCCTTCGATCCAGAAGGATTGTTGAGCACCTTACCAGCAGTTGTGACAGTTTTGTCTGGCTACTTTACAGGGGAATGGCTGCGCGTACAGCCTATGAAAACCAGCACGAGTTTAAATTTAGTAATTAGTGGATTGTGTTGCGTGGTAGTCGGCCACTTGTGGGGATTTTTATTTCCGATTAACAAACAATTGTGGACGAGTTCCTATGTAGTTTTTACCGCTGGTTGGGCTTTGCTTTTGCTAGCAGCTTGCTACGAAACAATAGAAGTGCGAAAGTGGAAATGGGGATGGCCGTTTGAAATCATGGGATTGAATGCAATTTTCTTGTTTGTCGCCTCCGGTATTGTCGCTAGACTTTTGTTTAAGACTCATATTGGTATTGCTAAAACTGCTCCAACTACTTACACTTGGATTTATGAAAACTGGTTTGTGCCTTGGGCTGGACCGCTGAATGGTTCTCTGGCATTTGCAGTGACTGCGGTATTATTTTGGTGGTTGATTTTGTATGGGATGTACCGCCGTGGTTGGCAGATTAAAATTTGAATTGTGGCTTGTTAAACAAGCGCGTTTGCTGGTAAGTTGTGAGCAACGAGACTTGACACTAAAAAGTTGTTTGTAGTATAATATTTGTATATTATTTTACGGTTTTTAACGTGGATATTCTAATTGAGTCAACAAGGGAATTTGAGAAAGATATTGCGCTGCTAAATGAAGATGAGAAAGCCGCAGTAATTCAAAAAATTAATTATTGTGCCAGCCTTTTTCCTACTCAAAAATCAAATGTCTATCGCAAGCTGCGTCGTATCCCGCTGTCGTCAGACCTGAATGGTTACGAGTCTTCGCTTTATACGCTACGAATTTCTCAAAAACTAAGAGTGGTTTTGGCGGTTGACGAAGACCCAATTTTTGGGCAAGCTATTTTTACTCTTTTTCGAGCAATTCAACACGATGAACTCGATCGAGCGTATAAGGGTGTAGCAGAGTCTTTGTATCAAGACCTACTTCAGCGCGATCGAGAAACTGCCTAGATATCATCACCTTGGTTATGGCACAAAATCTTACTCTATGCGATGAATATGGCATTATTTACGAAGCTATAAAAATTTTGCCAGATGACGAGCTAAAGATTAGTTTTCTGGAAGCTTTAGCAGAACTTGAAGACCAGGAATGTCACAGGACGAGACAATTTCCCAAAACGAGACTGCATAAAGTTAAGGGTGTGAAGCAGGCAGTTTATCGTGCTGATATTGATAAAGTCTCAGGCTGGCGCATTCACGTTCAGTACGTCAACGGACAGATTCATCTTAAGGATATTATTGAAGGGCAAAGACACGACAATGTAATTGAGGTGATCAAATCAAAGAAGTCACGCTACCAGTAACTCTCAATTTTACCAAAATGTTTTTACTGAAGACAGCGAAGGAGAAGAAACAATGATACAGCCAGTGATTTTAGAAAAATTAGAAGAACTACCAGAATCTTTTCAGACAAAGGTGCTTCATTACATTGAGTTCTTGATTGAAAAGTACGCTCAAAAATCTACACAAGAAAAACTACCGAAAAAGCGTCGTATTGCTGGAACAATGGAAGGTATGATTATTATGGCAGATGATTTCGATGAGCCACTTGAAGACCTGAAAGAGTATATGTAATTAATTTCATCTATGCTGTTAGACACCCATGTTTTACTCTGGTTTCTGAATAAAGATTCCCGATTACCAGAGACGACAAAGACACAAATAGAGGAGGCTGAATCTGTATTCGTCAGTATGGCTTCACTTTGGGAGATTGCGATTAAGGTTAACATTGGCAAATTAACGCTGATGACTTTTTTTGAAACTATCAGATTAAACATGATAAATTTGGGCATTGAGGAACTACCCATTTCTTTTGAGGATGCAATTACTTATCTCTCTATTCCCTTGCATCATCGAGATCCGTTCGTTAGCGTAGCGTGCGCTTAGCGCAATCGTATTCTGGTGGCACAGGCGATGAATCATTCTCTTATTTTGATTAGTCGTGATGTGGCTTTTGATTCCTATGCCATTCAGCGGGTGTGGTCATAATCAAGACTAAAATATTTTATTTGATGCTACCGTTAATTTGCGTTATCACAAGTGCGTTGCAGATTTGACCTCAAACCTCTACTGATTTCGATGATTTCGACAAAACGGGTACATTGATAATCTGTGTCTTTATATTGCTGGCCGATCGCCAAAAAGCGATATATTCTAAATACCTAAGTAGTCCGACACAATTAATTACACAATGTCGGTAGCGAGTGAAACGATCGACTAAAAAACCCTCAAACGACTGCTCCATCTAGTTGTTGTACCCCTGGAACAGACCAATCCTTTCGCAAAATTGCCCACAATGCCACGTCCTCAAACATCCCCCATTTTCGTACTCGTTGGCGCAGCATCCCTTCGTACACAAGCCCGTTTTTCCGCAAAACTTGCCCGGAACTTGGATTTCTAACCATGTGGTAAGCGTAGAGTCGATTGAGTTCTAATTCTTCAAATCCAAATCGCAGCACTGGTTTTAAGGCTTCGCTCATATATCCCTGTCCCCACGCTTCAACGGCTAACCAAAAACTCAATTCAGCCTGAGAATGCTCTCGTTCAATGTCTCGAATTTCAATGATTCCGTTAAACTTCTTTTCAAATCTCTGCTCCATGACAAAGGTGACAGAATGCCCCGCTTCAAACTCAGCCTTTTGTCGAGCAATGTATCGCTCAGCTTCGCCATCGGGATAGGGATGAGGAATTGAAATCATGGTGTCAGCAATCTGACGAACACTAGCAGCAGCCTGGATTGAGGATACATCTGCGCTAATGAGCGGACGCAAAATTAATCGATCTGTCAGTAGTTTAAATTGAGCGCTCATGAAACTATCCAACTGTGACTCTTTTCTGTTATGGCACCCCTTTGGGATCTTTTCTTAAAAGATCAGGCCCACGGTCAATCTGTCTTAACCAATACCATTTATAAAAAGTCTTGTTACACAACAATTTTTTGGCTTGTTTGTTCAACGATTGTGTAAGGTGCGTCGCGATCGAGATTGTCGCTCTTTGCTGGTGATTCGCTCAATGAGTTTCTCGACCATTTTCCTTGTCCGCCACGATCGAGCGATCGCACTTCTCGCCACGATCCGATCGCCACACAACAACATTTAACCTTGATTGATGTCCGCTTCCTCAAGATCGATCGGAAATCCGATCGCCCGCCCGCCACATTTCCCCCAAATTAACAGCCCAAACCCAGCCAAATCAAGGATTTTGCCCATAAAAGCCGATCGCCCGCCACGAATCCCTAACTACAAACAAGCCCCACCCGCTAAAATAAAAAAAAGATACGTAAATAGGTAGGCTGGCGTCAATGATCCCAACAGTTATAGAACAATCCGGTCGCGGCGAACGCGCCTTTGATATCTACTCGCGACTTCTGCGCGATCGCATCGTCTTCTTGGGTCAACAGGTTGACTCCGACTTAGCCAACCTGATCGTTGCCCAATTGCTATTTTTAGACGCCGAAGACCCCGAAAAAGACATTTACCTCTATATCAACTCCCCAGGGGGTTCGGTAACAGCAGGTATGGGCATTTTTGACACAATGAACCACATCCGCCCCGACATTTGCACTATTTGTCTCGGTTTAGCCGCCAGCATGGGCGCTTTTCTGTTGAGTGCCGGCGCTAAAGGCAAGCGGATGAGTTTGCCTCACTCCCGGATTATGATCCACCAACCTCTGGGCGGAGCTCAAGGACAAGCTACCGATATTGAAATTCAGGCCAAAGAGATTTTGTATCACAAACGCCGCCTGAATGGATTTTTGGCAGATCATACCGGTCAGCCTCTTTCTCGCATTGAAGAAGATACCGAACGGGATTTCTTCATGTCCGCTGATGAAGCAAAGGACTACGGATTAGTGGATCAAGTGATCGATCGCCGTCCTTCTGCTAGCCGCCCGATCGCCGCCGTCGCGTAAATTAAAAAGTAAAAATCCAAAATGGGGAAATATTCTCCATTTTTGATTTTTATTTTTTAACGCTCAAAAGTAGCTTTTTAGTCCTGGATGGACTGGTGGCTAGAAACCGGGTTTTTTACCAAATATTTCGTTCAAACCCTTAATCTCGGTAAAAAACCCGGTTTCTTGAGTTCTGGAGGCACGGGTTGTGGTTGCCGCATTTCTAGGGTAAAGATTCGAGATATTGCAGGAAGTCGAGCAATTCTTCTGGCTTTAATAAATGTCGCGCTGCTTTGCCATAACCTTGATTGAGATAATCTTTTCCTTGGTTGGCAGTCCACCCCAATCTCTTGATTTCCTCAGTAGTTCTGCTGTAGATTTCCAAATATTCGAGGAAATCTGCCAACTCTTCGCTAGAAAGTTCCCTCTGGGACGATTTGCCATAAAGTTGTTCGAGACAGTCGGTTTCCGTTTTTTTATTCCATCGCTGGCGTTTGAAGATGCCGTCTATTTGGGCGATCGTATCAGAATCATCCTCGATCGCATCGCTGGGAATTCCCACCGCAATCGGTTGCAGTTCACTGACGGAGGCAGCACCCTGCGGCAGTTCGCTTGGGCTAGCAGTCGGCACCGACAGTTCATCGAGGGGTTCGCCGTAGCTGGAAGACAGCCAAGCGTCCGAGTCTATCTGCTTCGGTACAAATCCAGCAGCCGGAGGCAGATCGACCATTGGTGGCAGCGGTTCCGGTACAGGTGCGATCGGCTCTTCATTTAATTTAACTTCAGTATTGACAAAACTGCTTTGATGTGGTAAAGCAACGTTGTCGGCAACAGGCATTTCTAACACAGGAAGAGGAGCAAGGACTGGTGGCACCGGAACGGGAACGGCAGCAACCGGAGCCGGCGCCGGAACGGGAACGGCAGCAACCGGAGCCGGCACCGGAACGGGAACGGCAGCAGGAGTGGCATCGGTCAATGCTAGGACAGCGATCGATCGCGATCGGGCGCGGTCTTCAGCATCCTCAACAGACTCAGCAGCCGACATCCCAGTAGCAAGAGTTTTGCCGTCAACCTGAACCAGACAGCGAACCACAAACTTACCGTGATGAATAGTCAGCAACTCACAGATTAACTGTCCAGCCGGATAAAGCGCGCGAAATTGAGCAAACATAATTTTTTTACCCCGAAACCAGAAGGGGCTGATGACTTCAGTTTAGTACAAGCCAGAGAAAACAATTTTCTGAAAGCACATATTCAACATACAATAAATGAAAGGTGAATCATCCGCGCCACCTTTCACGCCACTCAACCCTATCCCACATCCGGCTGTTTAAGCCTCCAAGCACCGGGCGTCATTTCTACCTATAGGAGATGACAAAGCAACTAGGCAAAAGTAGTAAAAGTCTCCGGTCGGGCGTGTGTACCTTGCACTTTCTACACCATAGATTGCTCCCGACCCGCTCGTTGCACCTCTGTCCGCAAGGGCATAGCGCTTGCAAAAAACAGGGGCATAGCAGCGGCGAGCTACCAGCAATGCAGGCCGATCGCCGGTCAATTCTTTGGCTTTAGTAAAAGGCAAGAGGCACTTCAACAGGAAGCAAAAAGCAGGAAAAAGGCAGAAGGAAAAAGACAGGAGGCCCAAATGCAAATTTTCTCTCTCTCGATCTTTCCATCTCCCGATCTCCGACTAAACCGATCGCTTTCAGCATCTCCGGCATCTTTTAAGAACCGACAGGGGCTTTCTAATTCGCGAAAAGCGCTCCGTGCCGATCGCCAAAAGCAAAGGAACCACCGCTAAAAAATTGTATTGGGGAATAGGGTGCGGGGTATTTGTCTGTATCAGCATCTGTCAATTGCAG
>JAYUGZ010000585.1:0-1469 GCA_043767465.1 Cyanobacteriota bacterium | reverse complement strand
GATCGTAAGTGCGGTTGGGTTGGGCGTAAACCGCGTCTGGATTGTCTGGGAGTTCGCTAGAGTGAATCATAGCTTAATATTTAGTGGTCAATTGTCAGTTGTCAATTGTCATTAGTCATTTGTCCCTAGTTATTAGCATTCCTCAATCAATATCCCTGAGTTGTTAGCTAAGGAATGGAAATTAAATAATTTACACAAGTTTGTGGGGTGTCCCGCCCGCCCTTTCTGGACGGGCGAGACGCCCATCCCACAAGAGCAAAAGTATAAGTTATTAAATTTTCATTCCTAATGACTGATGACAAATGACTAATGACTACTGACTCTAAACTATTGTAAACCGTCGAGAGCCACATTCAGTTTGAGGACGTTAACTCCCGGTTCGCCGAAAATGCCGATAAATCTGCCGTCTGTATTCTTGGCTACCAGCATTTCTACTTGATTGGGATTTAGCGATCGCACTTTTGCGATCCGTTCAATTTGCGCCATAGCTGATTCTACACTAATGTGCGGGTCGAGACTAGAACCAGAAGTGTAGACTAAATCGGCAGTCGGTTTGATCCCAGCTTGGCTGAGGCGGGCTAATTCAACTTGCACGCCTTGAAAACCATCTTTTTCATTGCCTCGCTTCAACAAATCAGAGTTGCTGGGAGCGACGTTGCTAGCTCCAGAAACGCCAGTTCTTTGAGTGGTGTTTTCTGCCTTGGTGGGGTCGTAATTTTCGGTCGCAAAGCTGCTGTAATTTGTGGTGCTGGGGCGGCTCCAAAAATACTTTTCCGAGGCGAACGGTTGACCGATTAAGGAGGAACCGACTACAACTCCTTGCTTAATAATTAAGCTGCCGTTCGCTTGGGAATTGAAGGCAATTTGACCGATTACTAGCAGGATCAAGGGATAAATAATTGCCGTGATTCCCCACAGCACTAAAGTGACTCGGATGGCTCTGATTAATTCTCTCATAAATTACCTCAATGAAGGAAGTTCGGCAACGGATTATGTAACGGATGTAATGGATGTCTTTGAAGCCCAGAAACCGGGGTTTTGCGAAATATTTCGTTTGAGCCGGCAGATTCGGTAAAAAACCCGGTTTCTAAGAGTCGTAATATTTGACTAGAATCTTTCTGGCTGAAAAATCACGACAAACAAATAAGCTGCGAGTCCGACAATTACTAAACCCAAAAGACTTAAACCCCACGCAGCTTTTTTGGTCAAACTTTCATCCGCAGCGGCATAAACAGCCGGGGCAATTATCAAGTTAAAGCACATTACCAGAAATAGTTGCACCGGGATTGGGTGGCGCTGCCACAGCATTTGTCCTAACTCAATGGTTTCTTGAACATCCCTCGGTAAAACATCATTCAGCAAATCGTTTCGTTTCATAATTACTCCTATTTTTCAAATTTAATTGCTTGACAAATTGCAGCAAGTATCTTTTGATTGATGTTCTTTTTTTTGACTCTCCATTTTATCCG
>JAYUGZ010000584.1:0-9556 GCA_043767465.1 Cyanobacteriota bacterium | reverse complement strand
TTGGCGAGGGGGAAACGATTAAAGGTGTTTAGAACGTCAAGCATTGCCATTCAACGGGCTTCCCCATACAAATCGATGAGTTGAGTTTTGCTCTTCTTCCCTGATCTACCTGTAGTCTAGTGCTAATGCACTTCGGATCACGTAAACCATCAGCGCAGCTTTGTAAGTCAGAAATCCCAAAAATATCGGTAATATCTGTAGCTGATTCCACTGTGTTCCTACTATCATCACCGCGAAAAACAGACCTAACCTGGTCTTGCTGATGCGTTGATTTTCGCTGCCGATTCGTTCAACATCTCTAGCCAACATCTTTAAGTAAACCACACCTGTACTCGCCCCAAGCAAATAGTTCAGGGCAATGTTGAGGGAGTAAAAAATCCAGACGGAGATAAAAATAATCGCCGTAAAAGCAAGGGTGTACGCCAACAACTCTTGTTGGAGGCGATAAAAGTCTTGCATGGGATTGCTTGTCTCGGACGAGACTGTCGAGACTGTCGAGACAGTGCCAGCTTGAGGAATATCCTCGTTGGCTGGTGTGGGTTCGGTGGGTGTGTTTTGCGTGTTCACGAAGCTCAGAAACTAATGCAGGTAGCAGGCGAGTGCTTTGCAAACTCAGAAAAAATCATACCACGCTGCGGTAACAATACTTAAAATAAAATTAATTGTATTTTCGGATTTTGGTGTCGGGCGATTCGGAAATCTTTTTTGGCGATCGACACTAAAACCCTACCTCTCCCACCGCCCGTTAGCGAAGCCCGGGCGAGAGGATCGCACCAACCCACATTTTATATCACCTTATTCGCACACAACCGCTCTCTTTTCTCACTTAATATAATATAGTTGTAAATTTTTTGTAAAATATAAAGATTTGTAACAAAGCTCGGCATTTTGCATAAAAATTGAGTTTGGCACCAGATAGCTAAGTAGAACAACAAATTCAACATCAATCTTGGTGCAAACGAATGAAAACTCAAAACCTAATTACATCGACTGTCACAGCGTTTGTGGCAGCAGCGGGTCTCTGTGGAAGCGCGATCGCCGGTACGATTCGGCACGATCGATCCGACGCCCAGTACAGAAACTTTGCCAACCAAAACCAATTTGCCAGCGTCGGCCTGCTTGAAACCGGATTCTCCGTTGGCGGACGCTCTGTCAGTGGCAGTTGTTCGGGAACCCTGATCAGCGCTAACTGGATACTAACAGCCGCCCACTGCTTTGAAGATCCGCGGGGAAACGGGCAAATGCTCAGAAGCGGAAGTTTTACACTAGGAAGCACCAGCTATTCAATTAATTTGGGGCTTCAACACGGAGGATGGCTTAGCAGCAACCGGAATCTAGCTGCGGGTGTTGACATTGGTTTATTCCGGCTCAACACTCCCGTGCGGAATATCAATCCGTCCATACTCTACTCCGGTACTAGCGAAGACTTACAAGTTGGCAGCTATGTTGGGTTCGGGAATACAGGCAATGGTCTAAGTGGCACAAATACCAGCACCCGGACAAAACGAGGAGGTCAGAATACGATCGGGCTGGGAAGTCGAGGGGGTTATTCCAACCAGGTATTGATGTCGGACTTCGACGATCCTCGATCGGTCAATCCCTCAGAGCCGTTAACCCGTCCTCTCAACCTAGAATATCAACTCGCACCGGGAGATAGTGGCGGAGCGCTGTTCATCGGCGGACTGCTGGCGGGCGTCAACTCCTTTATTGACAGTATCGACGGTCGGACAGATAGTGACTACGGCGACTATTCCGTTACCACTCGCGTGTCGTCTCACCACAACTGGATTCGGAACGCCATCAGCGGGCTCGTTCAAACAGGAGTTGTTAACAGCTTACCTAGAACTAGCTCAAACTTTGGCCAAACTACTTTAGCCCAAGTCTTAATAGACCAGTCTGAAGTGATCGGCGACTTGTCTCAACCCCTGGAATTAGTTAAAGACACTTGGGACAATTCCGAACCGGTACCGGAACCGACAACAGTAGTCGGCGGATTGCTGTCTTTAGGGGGTTTCATTTTAGCTCGCCGCCGTCAAAAATTAGCTCAAAAACAAGCTTGAAGCTATGAGTAGGTGGACGCAGTTCAACGTAAAATCCGCGTCTGCTAGAACCTGCTAGAAGCCCGACTTCTTCGGTGAAGTCGGGCTTCTCACTCAACAACCTTAAACTCTTGAAGCGCCGGGATGAAATTTTTATTCTCGTGGCTCGATCGACTAAGCTTAATTAAAGCAAACCGCTGTAGCGGCAGCAAACTCTCCCACTGCGCCAGACTAATCGTAACGCCGAGCTCTTGCGCTTTCGCAGAAACAGACTCCGGTACAGTTGCAACATCCATCCACGGGGGGTTTTCATCGACGGCCAAATCAGTTCCCGGTTTTCCAGTCTGTTGAATTAATACTTGGTTTAGCTGATCTCGGTAATCGATAATCTCTGGTGTTGTCAAACAAGGACTTTCTACAAGGATTTGACGTTCTGCTTGGTTGAAGTGATTCCAATCCTGCAACTTCAATTTAATCCCACAAGTATCTAACTTGAGACGTACCTGCATCGGAATGCAGCGCAGAGCTTCTACAAAATCAGCTTCAAATTCAAAGAACATAAACCTACCAATTTTAGATTTTAGATTTTAGATTTTAGATTTACTCTACAGCAGCGAGCTGAGGGCTTGTATCCATCTTTGGGTGAGATCGATTATATTTTAGATTTGAGATTTTAAATTGGCTCGCGCCCCCGAGAATTGCAGAAAATGCGATCGCCATTTATAATTAAATAATATTACAAAGTATTGACATGAATCCCGTAGACTACCTTCGGATTAGCTTAATAGACCGCTGCAACTTCCGCTGTCTCTACTGTATGCCAGAAGGTAGCGAGTTGGACTATGTATTGCAGCAGCAGTTGTTAACCCACTCGGAATTGCTAACTCTGCTGCGCGAAGTTTTCATACCCGTGGGATTTACGAAATTTCGGTTGACGGGAGGGGAACCGCTGCTGCGGCCTGGGGTGGTAGAATTGGTGAGGTCGATCGCATCTTTGCCGGAAACGCGAGATTTGTCAATGACAACGAACGGCTTTTTGCTGGCGGGAATGGCAGAAAATCTCTACAGTGCAGGTTTGCGCCGGATTAATATTAGTTTGGATTCCTTGGAACCGGAGACTTTTGATAAGATAATTGGTAGTCGGGGACGATCGCGCTGGATGCAGGTTTGGCAGGGAATTCAAGCGGCATATGAAGCTGGATTCGATCCGCTGAAATTGAATGTGGTGGTGATTCCCGGTGTGAATGATGGTGAAATATTACAGTTAGCCGAGTTGACAATTAACCGCAATTGGCACGTTCGATTTATTGAGTTTATGCCGATCGGGAATGGCGACTTATTTGGCGATAAGGGTTGGGTAGCTTCGGCAGATTTGCGACAACAAATTAGCGACAAATACGGGTTGGCTGAGTCTGGCGTGCGGGGAAATGGGCCGGCGGATGTGTTTCAAATTCCGGGGGCGAAGGGTACTTTGGGATTTATCAGTCAGATGTCCGAGTGTTTTTGCGATCGGTGCAATCGGATGCGTTTGTCTGCTGACGGGTGGCTGCGGCCTTGTCTGCTGAACGAAACTGGGCAAATTGATTTGAAAACTGCTCTGCGGAATGGGGTGTCTACGGGCGAATTGCGCGATCGAGTGCGGCACATACTAGAGATTAAACCGGAGATAAATTTCAAGCAGCGAGATTCGGGAACTACTCAAGGAAATTACAGCCGCACCATGTCTCAAATCGGCGGGTGAAGTGCCCGAAATCGATTTAAACCGGAACAAAGGGGAATGGTAAAACAGATGGCATCAGCTTGGATAGAGTGGGGGAAAGATCGAGGCTACGCGATTTATGAACGATGAATTGCGACAACAAATTTCAGAAATAGCTAGTAATTTTAAGCTGTTTGAATGTAAGGCTTGTACTTTAAGCATTCAAGAGTTTTTAATCCAAAGGGGTATTGCTGGAAAAAAAGTCAAAATTTATACAGGCAGTGCCCAGGGAAAATATGGTAATATTTACCATGATGACCTCATGCAGAATATTGCTACAAATGGACGGCATGAAGGGATTGCAGTTAAAATGAATGGGGAGGAATTTATTTTTGATAATATCCATCCTCAAGGAATTCCTCAACAAGAGTGGCTGGGAAAATTTTATTGTTTAGCACTTGATTTGGGCGGTCAATTTCAGATTGAGGAAATAGAATTTTAGGTAAAAGGAGATAAAAGATGTTAGATTTATACCCTCTATTAGAAAAAATCAAACAAAGAGCGTCTTTATACTTAGGAAAAAAATCGCTCAGCCATCTCCATGTTTTTTTAGATGGCTATACCTTTGCGCGTCGTCAACTTGGTATTCCTATCACAGAACAAGAAAAACAGTTTGAGGAGTTTCAAGAGTGGATAGAAAATCGATTTAACCAAGCAGATACTCAATCTTGGAGTCGGATTATTCTTTTTTATGCTGAGGATGAAGCAGATGCACTAAATCGTTTCTTTGATTTATTTGAAGAATTTAATAATTGTGAAAAGTTGCCAAAAGATGATGCAACAAATAACCGTGAAATGTCGGATAATTTGAGCGTTGTAGCTGGAAATATTTGAGCGTGCTTATTTGGGAAAATATAAATTTCATACATCAATTTCAACAACTTTGAGATGAATAATTGCTCTAATTTTCATAGATTTATATCAATGGCTAAAACTCCCCTTCCAAGACTTGTTGGGCCGTCAAGTTCAACTGCGGAAAAGTCGGCGATATCAGCGCTTGTTCCCCTTGAAAAACCCCAACTTCGACATACTCACCTGATTCTAGTCGTAGTACCGCTACCATCTGCTCTTGAGGGTCAACAATCCAATATTCAGGGATGCCCCGCGCCACATATTGGGCTCGTTTACTAATGTAATCGCGATCGCGCCCAACTCTACCTGGACTAACAACCTCGACAACCAACTGAGGAGGTGGCATAGTTTGGGTGATGGTTAGCCGGGAGGCTGTCAGCAAGATGTGTTCGGGGCGCAAAACCACCAAATCTGGGTAGCGGTTAGCTGCGTCGCCCTCCCGCAGGATCGGAACTTGGATTTCGCACATATGTGTTCTGATCAGCCTCAGTGGGATGAACCCGCTACTAGCCAGAGTGAATAGTAGATAGTTAGCAATGAAATTGTTGGGGCCCGATTCTGGTGGCAATGTTACTAACTCTCCGTCAATTAATTCGTAGCGGTTGTCGGTGTCGTCCTCATAGGTGAGGTACTCTTCAAAGGTGAGTTTTTGTTTGTGGGCTTGTGTCATCTTTTACCTTCCAGGATTGCTATTGTTATTAAAATGTTTACACATCCGAGGGAAGCGGCGGCCGCAGTGATTTTCATTGAATTAACAAGCTGGGTAGCACTGTCCGATCGACACGGGGCGATCGCCCCGACACCACAAGCAAGGCTACAAAATGCACCATCTGGCGGGGTCTAGCGGGTTTTGGGATGATTCCACCTGTGGCAGTGGCAAGGCTGGCAGAGTTGCATCACAGGCAAAGTTTGCGGGTCTAGCGTGGGTCTAACGTCTGGCAAGGTTGCCACGGTCGGAGCGATCGGATTGGAGCGGTGAGAGCGCGTTGAGTGCGGTTCGGACAGGCAAGCTCTAGTAAATATGTCTTAAGTATTAAGACATAAACGGTTGCCATCCGTTAAAATTCATTTTTGTAAACACTACAACTAAAAAACTAATGAAAAAACTAAAAAAGCCGATTACTACTTTTTTGCCAACAGCCAAAATATTTTTGGATGATGTAGAAAAAATAGAGGAAATATTAAGAGAATCTTGTTCATCTTATAACATTACTTTTAACAACCCTAAATTAGATTCAATTAATGAGATTGAAGAAATACATAAACTATTAGAGGAATCATATTCCTTTTATACCATTGAGCTTGACGAAGAATATGAATTAGATTCAATTAATGAGATTAATGAGATTAATGAAATTGCAGAAAAACAAGATTTCCATAATTTAGAAATCACGTTAACGAGACCTTATTTTTATTTAAAACTAGATGAATTTAACACTCATATATGTTGTGATGATGATTCTCTTTGTATTGGTATTATAGAAAGAATCAAGCCAATTATTTTAAAAAGAAAAACACGATTTCAACACTGGTTACATGGTGTGGACAATAAATTTATAGTTTTCACTACTGAAAGATCAAACGAAAAAACTAACTTTTTTATTAAGAATAAAGACCAAGTTATTTTAAGTTCAATTAGTATGACTATAGGAGGCATATTGGTAGCATTGTTTAAATTCATATTAACTGGTCAATGAACTCTATAAAAAACCCAGACCTATCCTGACCTAGCCTCGGCACTTCCAAGCTCTAGGCTGGAAAATTTGGGTTAATGCGCTTGCCCCGGTCGGAGCGGTTCGGAGCGCGGTGATGCGGTGAGAGGACGGTGAGAGCGCGGTGATGGCGGTGAGAGCGCGGTTAGGGGTGGTGAGAGCGTGTTGAGAGTGTTGTGAGGTTTGGTGGTAATGTGAGCGCTACAGACACGAAAAACCCGCCAGAGTTAAGGTCTAGCGGGTTTAACAGGATTAAATGGTTTACGTCCAGATATTGAAGTAAAATAGTTTTTAACAATTTAACTTTAACTTTGCAAAATGTCTAATACCAATGTTGATGAACCAATTAAAGTAGAAGTAGCTACAGTGAGATTTTTTGATGGACTTGAAATAGATGGGTACAAGATGCCTGATGGTGAGTTTCGTATTGGAATAACTGGTGCAAGCTTAGTTTTAGGTTATGGCAAAAACTGGCTGCCTCGGCTCCTTCGTAAAAAAGATGGCGTTTCACTCAAAACTTTACTAGCACTGGGTTTTAGTAAAACAACTCAAAAAGTAGTAAGTGAATTAACCACAGTTTCTAAAAAAGTTGAAACTATAAGTTTAGTGGATTTTGACAGACTTATTGTTTATACCGTTTCTAGACATAAAAAAGCTGCATTAGCACTCCAACAGTCTTTAACCGTAGTTTCTTTACTTGATTTTTTCCTAGATACGTTTGTAAAATCGTCCTTAAGTATGGAACATAAACGCCATTTGTTTTACGAAAAATATGCGGCTACTATTAGTCCTGACGACTGGCAACAAATGAAGCAGCGGGATATTTTGAGGTTAGCTCTACATACCGACTTGTCGAATACTAAAATAAATAGCAATTTTATAGACGGGGTTTCTTCAGACTTGCTCCTACCCACAGATGATTCTATAGGTGTTTCAGAATTAGGACTAATAACCGAGAGTTTTATCAGACCAAAAAATCCGCCAAAATTCAAAGATGATTTTTGGAAAAATTGGCGTCACGAGAATTTCTGGGAAATATTTTGGAGTGTGTTTGCAATGTTTATTTCGTTCAGTATCTTAGTAGTTAGAAATGATAGCTCATTAGTTACAGAAAAAGATTCTATATGGGTAGTGTACCAATGGCTGTTATATTCTGGTGTAGGAATGTTTTTTGGCGTAAAATTTATTTCTGCAATTTGGAGATTTTTTTGTAATATAGCAAAATACTTTGCCTAATTTTCTGATGTAGCGGTAAGATTTACAAGGCTTAGGCGGGGAAATAGGGTTTAATGAACCCATTCCCCGGTCGGAGCGGTCACAGCGCGGGGCGGGGCGGTGAGAGCGCGGTGATTGCGGTACAGACACAAAAAACCCGCCACCATCGCACGGTAGCGGGTTCTATGCGGTTTTGAAAAGGTCTTAGTCTGGCGGGTTGTTCAATTGTTCTTTCAGATTGTTGAGATTTTTAAGGTGATGATATTCGAGGGTAACAATTAATTTTAATCATCTTCTTGTAATTGCTCTACCCCCCCCTACGGACAAAAATAAAATCTCTGAAACCCTTTGTAGGCAAGTATTGCAAAGTTTGAACACAATTATTTCATTTTTCCGTTTTGATGGCTGAAACCCTCATTCTCTCGTTGATTTTATTGAAGAAGAAGCTTTTTGCTTAAAATTTACAATCTGAAACTGTCTCTAGGAGGCAGTTTCAGGGGAGGGGGGTAGTTGAGCAATTACATCTTCTTTTTTCAATAAATAACACTTTCTCCTTTGTAATGTTCTAGATATACCTGATTCTAGGTAGTTGAATGTATCTGTGAAGCTAACCACCTCCCAACCTTCTGCTGATAAATTATCAAGTGTTGGTATAACACTATAAGTGTAGTTAGTGTAATATTTTTGACCACTGGTTACAATAACTGTACTTTCAGCATCTAATGGAAAGTTTTCAATCCATTCTAGAAACTCTACTTCTGTATATTTTGCCACGATAAATTCTCTTTTTGCTATTATTTCAAGCTTATTGCTTTAAAGTTGACCATACCTGAGTCAATTTTAATTTAGCATTCTTAAGTCCTAAATGGGGAAATTGCGGTATCTTGATGTAGCTATAAGGGTTACAAGCTCTAGGCGGGGAAATTAGTGTTTCCCCGCCTAGCTTTTTTTATAAATGTTTCAGCCTCTAAATTAGGATATGCTCTTATCCTGATTTAGTAAAATAACGTGCCTGATATTTGTTGGTCTTCTTAACTGGTTCCCAGGCTCTAGCCTGGGAACCGAGATCCAAAGGCTCTGCCTCGCTAACGGATAAAAACAAAAACAGGAGGCAGATGCTCATGGAATGTGTTCCCAGGCTCTAGCCTGGGAACGAGCAAACACCTACGCTTTGCGCTTCCGACGGCGAATCAGCACACTCATCACTTGCTTCGGATTAGCTGCACGTTGTACGGGACTCCAATCGCCCACTTCCGCAAATCCCAGGCGGTACAAAGTGAGTATGGTTTCCCTGACACCCTTGGGCGAACCTGTCACCGTTACACAAACCACATCTTGTTCGGATGCTGCTGAGTCGTCATTTGAGCAATCCTCTTCGAGGGCTTCGCTAACGGATTCGCGATCGTCAGGCAAGAATTCCTGTGACATCATTATGTTCTCCTGGTTTTGGGTTTTCTAGAAAAACCCAAAAACCCAGCCGCCCCGCTTTTCCACACATAGCAGGGCGGCTACAGAGAGTGTTATCATGCTCCGTTAGCCTCCAGACTGCTGATATCAGTTTGGCGGTTATGCTGTCCATTGCTGTTACCAGCAGCTTTGGGCAGTGCAACTAGATTTTTGGGCGACGCGGGCTACTTCCTCTACAAGCAAAGCAACCTCTAACTTCAAAGCGTAGCCGCATTTGGGGGCCGGTGTCAATCCATTTGAGATTTTGGATTTGGGAAAGGTGCGTCAGCTTTGAGATTGCTTTCCTTCGGATCGCTTACGCTAACACTACGTTCGCAATGACAGAAAATCCTACTACGTGCATCCAGGATTAACTGGGAACGAGCAAAAAATTAGGAGACGGCAGTGCCGTGTCCCTACAATATTATTTTCGGTAGGGAGACGGCAGTGCCGTCTCCGACCTATCATAAGGAGTGTAACCGAAATTGATATCATTCTTAGAAACAGGCAAGATGCCTGTTCCACAACAAATG
>JAYUGZ010000583.1:0-3861 GCA_043767465.1 Cyanobacteriota bacterium | reverse complement strand
CGTGATCTGATTAATCATTGTAGGGAAACGGCACTGCCGTGTCCTGATTCTGGGGATGAGGTGAAAGATATAATGATGGTTGGATCGATCGCACTTTTTCACCAACCACCCCAAAAAAACCGTGACCAAAACAGAAATCTTAGAAGCACTCAAAAATCTGACAGCAGAAGAACGTCTAGAAATCATCGAAACAGCTTCGCGGATGATGCGCGACGACATAGAACAAAAAGCCCAGCGCAAAGCCGAGAGAAAGCTGAAACTCAGAGCCGCCGCAGAAGCAGCAGTCCCAGATTATATGCCGGGAGGTGCTTTACATGATTTGTGGTCGCCTGAGAGCGAACCATATTTTGAATCCGAAGAAGAATACCTTAAGGCAGGGGTAAAAACCAATGCGTAAAGGCGAAATTTGGCTGGTTGCACTCGATCCTACTGTGGGCGCTGAAATTGGCAAAACCCGTCCGGTAGTAATTGTCAGCGATGAGACGGTAGGAATTTTATTGCTGGAAGTTATTGTCCCTATCACTGACTGGAAAGAGCGATACGCACAGAGAAATTGGATGGTTCGACTAGAACCCAGCAGCGAAAATGGCTTAATTAAAGTCTCAGCCACTGACTGTTATCAAGTCCGTTCCGTTTCCCAACAAAGGTTTGTCCGACAACTCGGAACCCTTTCGGAGACAATTATGGAAGAAATTGCAGAATCACTGACAATTGTTTTGGATCTGGATTGAATAACTAGCCAACAGCGCACAAATAGTGTTATTTATAAATAGATTGTATGGCGCGATGGCCTTAAATGATTCCTATACAACTTACACTCAAAAATTTTCTCAGCTATCGCGAAGCTGCTTTAGACTTTCGCGGCCTGCACACAGCTTGCATTTGCGGGCCTAACGGTGCTGGCAAATCTTCTCTCCTAGAGGCGATCGCCTGGTCACTCTGGGGCTGTTGTCGCAGCGATACAGAAGACGATATCATTCATATCGGCGAAATTGATGTCCGCGTTGATTTCACTTTCTCCACGGGCGGCCAAATCTATCGGGTGATTCGTAACCGCCGACGCGGACAATCGGGAAGTTTGGAATTTCAAGTTAGCTTGAATTCTGCTGCAACTCAGGATGGACTTAGTTTTCGCACCCTCACCGACAAGGGGCTGAGAAATACTCAGCAGAAAATCCTCGAACATATCAAATTAGATTACGATACTTTTATTAACTCGGCGTATTTGCGGCAGGGGCGAGCTGATGAGTTTATGCTCAAAAAGCCGATCGACCGTAAGCAAATTTTAGCCAACCTGCTCAAACTCGATCAATACGACACTTTATCGGAACAAGCCAAGGAAAAGTCTAGAGATTTTAAAGCTCAAGTCGAAGTCCTCAAACACAGTTTGCAAAGCGTACAAGAGCAACTGCAACAAAAAGAGGCGATTTGCGACGAACAAACTCAATTGCAGCAAACCACCGATTTGCTCTCTTCGCAGCAGCAAGCCGACACAGCCGAGTTGCAGCAACTGCAACTCCAGCACCACAACCGCCAAACTTGGCAAAAACTCCTCGCAGGCCACCAGCAACAACACTACAATATCTCTCAAGAATGCCGCCGCTTGCAGCAAGAACTCAGCGCCGCCAAACAGCAGGAAAATGAGCTGCAATCTCTCCTCAAGCAAGCAAACGAAATAACAGCAGGAATTGCTTATTTTCACGGCTTACAAGCCACAGAAGAGACTCAGGCTGGCAAATTCAAGGCTCACCAACAAGCCCACAATCAGCGACAGGAATTACAAGAACAACAGCGCCAAGAACTGAGCCTTTTGCAAAACAAAATTCAGCAGTTGCAAGCTCAATTAGATGTCTCAGAACAAGAAGAAAAAGAAGTTCTAGAGGTTCTAAAACAGCAGCCGGAGGTGGAGAAAGGACTCGCACAGTTGCAAGCAGTTCGATCGCGCCTCAACCAACTAGAACAACTGCAACTGCAAGTTTCGCCGCTGATCCAACAGCAGCAGCAAAAGCAACAAAAGCTCGATCGCGCCAGCGCCGGTTTAACCGCGCGATTAGCCGAAATCAACCGACAGTTACAAGTTCAGCAACAGCAGCGACAGCCGCAATTACAGCAGGAAATCTCCGCCATCGCCAATCAAATTTTGCAGTTAGACAACAAGCGAGTTTACCAGCAGCGAGTCCGCGAAAAAGGTCAAGAAAGGCACGACTTTTTAGGAAACCTGCAAGCCAAAAGCCGCGACTATCAAACCCGACTCACCGAAATTGACCAAAAACTGCAACTGCTGCGGAAAAATGAAGGAGAAACCAGCGCAGGTGAAGGTAAATCTGCCAATTTTGCCGAAACTCAGTCAGTGAATTCGCCTTTGATTGTCCGGGATGCAAATTTTGGTAATTGTCCTTTGTGCGATCGACCTTTAGACGAACACTACTGGAATTTGGTAGTCACAAAACATCATTCCCAACAGCAGGAAATGTGGAACCAACTGTGGGTTGTCCGCGAACAGTTGGCCGTCTCCGAGCGCGAAATTCAAGTCCTCAGACACGAATACCGCGAACTAGAAGAGGAATTAGCGCCTTACCAAGAATTGCGGGAACGGCGCAGCCATTTGCAAGCACAATTGGATGGCCTGGGCCAAGATGAAACTCGGCTCCAAAGTATGCGTCAAGATGCGGAGGAAATAGAGCAGTTGCTCAGTACCGGGGAGTACGGGGCCGATGACTTGGGCGAACTCCAGCACATCGAACAGCAGTTGCAACAGCTCAATTACAGTGATAGCAGCCACTCCCTCGCCCGCAGCGATGAAAGGCGCTTGCGGTGGGCAGAAATTAAGCAAGCTCAAATCAAAGATGCTCAGCAGAAACTCAATAAAATTAACAGTCGCCGCCCGGATTTGCAAACTCAATTAGCCGCCATACAACAACAGTTAGAACAGCAAAAAAATAGCTCGGAAATTCAGCAGCAAATTCTGTCTTTAGATAGATACATTGCGGAAGTTGGCTATAATTTGGAACAGCACGAACACGTCCGCAGCGAAATGCGCCGATCGCAATTTTGGATCGCCCGCGCCGAAAAACTGCGATGGGCAACTGTGCAGCACCCGCAAGTTCAGCAGCGGGTTAATGAAATCGCCAATTCCATCGCCGTGCGCGATCGGGATTTGCAAGCTGTCACCGCTCAAACTTCGGCGATGAATCAGCAGTTGCAAGAACATCCCGATCCGACAGCCCGCATCAGTGCGATCGAGCAGCAAATCAATCGCCGCCGCCAGCAGCTAGACCAACATTTGGGAAGTCTCGGACGACTCCAGCAGCAGCAGAAAAATCTGGAACAGTTGCAAGTTCAGCTAGTAGCTCAAAAAGAGCAAATGCAAGTAGTTAAACGCGAACAGCGAGTTTATCAAGAGCTGGCTCAAGCATTTGGAAAAAACGGCATTCAAGCTTTAATGATTGAAAATGTGTTGCCTCAACTGGAAGCTGAAACTAATCAGATATTGTCGAGATTGAGCGCCAATCAGTTGCACGTTCAATTTATTACTCAGCGGGCGGCTGCTTCTAAAAAAGCAACTAAATTGATTGACACTTTAGACATTTTAATTGCTGATGCTCGCGGGACTCGCGCCTACGAAACTTATTCTGGTGGCGAAGCTTTTCGGATTAATTTTGCGATTCGGTTGGCGCTGGCGAGATTGTTGTCTCAGCGGGCGGGGACGGCTTTGCAAATGTTGATTATTGATGAGGGATTTGGGACTCAGGATGCTGAAGGGTGCGATCGCCTGATTGCTGCAATTAATGCGATCGCCTCCGACTTCGCCTGCATCCTCACCGTCACCCATATGCCGCACCTCAAAGAAGCTTTTCAAGC
>JAYUGZ010000582.1:0-1473 GCA_043767465.1 Cyanobacteriota bacterium | reverse complement strand
TGCCGTCTCCTCATTTCGGCTACTAATAATTCCGATGCTACCGGAATTGATATCACACCGGAAAGTACCGCTTCATAAACTTTGTGAACCTGTTTTTTTTCAAATTGTAAACTCAGTTCTCTGTAGGTTTTTTCGTCCCGTGCTAATATCAAAATTCCTGATGTTTCCAAGTCTAAACGATGCACTGCATTTAAATTCAAATTATCTGACAATAAGTTGCGAAAACGACTTAAAACACTATCTTGATTTTTTAGGTAACGTCCCGGAACTGAGAGTAAATTTGCAGGTTTATTGATGACTATTAACCATTTATCTTGATAAATAATTGGGAGCATTTTTCTGGGTTCAGGAACAGGCATTTTGCCTGTTCCACACTCATAATTATTGTTTGTGGGATAGCCATCTTGCCTGCCTCTATTTTGAGATAATCCTGACAGCAAAAAACCCATCAATGGCTGACACCGATCGCCACAAGCACCATAAAACTCTCCCTGAACCTTGTCCCCGGATGATGGCCCCCACCAAAACTCCGCCATTGCCAACGGTTTCAGGTTGTGTAAAGCCGCACAGTGGAGCAATTTGGGCGCACAACAATCACCGGTTCCAGTGGGTATAGAACCACTGGGCATCAATTGCTGGAGCGATCGCGAATTCCCCAAAAAATTCACCAAACTATAAGCCTCGTGCATCTGCGCCTGAAGTTCACGGGAAAGTTTTTTTCGCTGCTGTTTCAGTTCACGCATCCGCTCATCTGCAACATCAATCAATTGTTTGAGTGGCTGCAATTTCTCATCCCGATTTCGCTTAAATTGCCTGCGCTCAATTCCTTCTAATCTACTTGCTTGATTCAATTCTTCTAAAGCTATTTCCAGTGTTTCTCCTACCAGATTTCTGCACAATAAATCCCGTTGTTCATTTCGTTGCTGCTTGCAAGTTTTGTGCCGATCGCCCAAATCACCCAATTCCAACTCAAACTCCCGCAAAAGCCCCTCATATTCCACCCGCTGAGGAAGTTCCTTCAGCCCCATCAGTTCCTGTTTCATCGACTCCAATTGGGCCAAAGTGCGGGATTCTGCCAAAGCCACGCGATCGCGTCCGGGAATCGGCTCTACCCAGCCTTCAACGGCGCTACAACCGTTCAAAAGCCCAGAAAATGCTTTGAGTACCATTTGTGTCCCATCCACGGTTTCAACTAGCAATACGCCGTACATTTTGCCCTCGCGGGAATGACGCTCGTCCCCAGCCAGATGCTGCATCAAACCACGGGCTAGAGCCTCACACTGAACTGTCCGAGGCAATCTCAGCAACTCACCGCTTTGAGGACAAAGACCTTGATAGCAATAATTGGGGTGAGAGGCGATCGAGTCCCAATTAGCATCAATAAAATCTAAAAGTGTGTGCAGAAATCTGGTAGGAGAAACACTGGAAATAGCTTTAGAAGAATTGAATCAAGCAAGTAGATTAGAAGGAATT
>JAYUGZ010000581.1:0-1473 GCA_043767465.1 Cyanobacteriota bacterium | reverse complement strand
AGTAGCCGAGAATAGCAACCCGCTGTTAGTGACAGAAACTTTGTTAAATATTGCTTATGCAGAAGCCGGAGTATTGTACGAACCAAATCCGAAAGTTTTATTTGTCGAGTTTGGCGATGATAGTTTTAAATTTGAACTTTTAGTTTGGACGGACAGGCCGACTGAAAGAGAAGTGATTAAAAGTTCTTTGAATTTTGCGATCGAGTACCATTTCCGCCAGCAGGGAATCGAGTTTCCGTTTAATGACAGAGATATTTATTTGAAAAATCCCGAAGTTTTGTTCTCGCTTTTAAACCAAAATAAAATTGCAATTGACACCACGAAAAGCTCATATGAAAACGACTCCAAAATGCCGCCTTGTGCAGGGGAAATAAAAAAGCGATCGTCCCTTAGCTGTTTGCTGCGAGAGGTCGAATATTTTGAGCATCTGACGGATCTAGAATTGCGCCAATTGATTGAGGTTGGATACCGCCAACGGCTGCGGCCCCAAGAATTTTTATTTCACGAAAACGACCCGGGAGATGCTTTTTACCTGATTCTTTCGGGTTCGGTCGAAGTTTTTGTCGAAGCTATTGACAAACACCTGAACAACCTCGGTACGGGTCAGTTTTTGGGGGAGCTTTCTTTGATGTTGGGAATCCCCAGAACTGCTTCGGTGAGAGCTTTGGAAGAAACAATTTTGTTTGCGATCAATAAAGAAGGATTCGAGAAAGTTTTAACTGAACGGCCGGATTTATCGGAACAGATTATTCAAGAAATAGTCAAACACAAAGAAGAGTTGAGCGAGAGACAGCAGCAATTGCGTGAAATGGAATTGGTAGATGCAGCCGAAGATGACCAAAATCCTGTAGATTGGGTGAGGAAACGGCTCAAAAATCTCTTCAGTATTTGAAGTGAAAATTAACCTAGATAAATATAGCACATCTGCTATTATTAACGGATAAAGTTAATCGTAATTGCTATGACGCGATTCATTCATGATCGCTTTGCCAAAGAATTCCTGGAAGAATTGCTGTCCCCGATCGGAACGGTTAATATCGGTCGCGATGTGACTTCCGAAGTCCGAGAAATCGATGTTTACTTCACTCCAGGCACCGCAATTCCCGAATACTCAGAAACCCTGGGATTGTTGGGGAAAATGGCAAGCACAACTGCAATTTTTGAACCATTTCGTAATCCAGCAAGCGCCAGCGAAATTTGTAGCTGTCTGAACAAATCATTGGACGTACGAGGTGAATTGGAGCGACAATCTAGAAGAGAAAATACTCGCTGTGATGATGAGAGATTGCCGAAACTGTGGATTTTAGTGCCCACAGCATCCAAAGCATTGCTAGATGGCTTTAACGCGAAACCAGACACAGAAAATTGGATGCAAGGAATCTATTTTTTGGGGGAATCTTTGCGATCGGCCATTGTAGTGATTCACCAGTTGCCAGAAACGCCAGAAACCATGTGGTTGAGGATTTTGGGCAA
>JAYUGZ010000580.1:0-1473 GCA_043767465.1 Cyanobacteriota bacterium | reverse complement strand
TGGCTGGGAAGCAAAAATCGGAACAAACAGAGAATCCGCAAACATTGGCGCGGATTTAAGCGATTAACGTCTGCAAAGGGCGTTCCGGGGATTGGAATGAAAAAGTTGACTGGTACGCTCGTAACGCCCAAATTCCGCAGCGACAGCGCCAAATCGATCGCATCATCATCCGATTCGCCCATCCCCAAAATGCCGCCGGAACAAGTTGTGATTCCGGCTGCTTTGACGTTTTCGACGGTTTCCACGCGATCGCCAAAAGTGTGAGTTGTGCAGATGTCCGTATGGTATGATTCGGAAGTGTTGAGATTGTGATTTACGCGATCGACTCCCGCCTTAGCCAAACGGTGAGTTTGCTCCTCGGTCAACAATCCCAAACAAGCACAAATTTTTAGGTTATGATTTGCCTTGACCGTTTCTACAGCATCCAAAACGCGATCGAAAGTAGATGCACTCGGTTGGCGGCCAGAAATCACCAAACAAAACGTACCAGCTTTTAAATCTGCGGCGCGTTGGGCCGCATCCAGAATTTTTTCCTTAGCTAAAAGCGGATATTTTTCTATTTCCGCAGTCGAAATTTTGGACTGAGAACAATAATGGCAATCTTCAGGACAAAGGCCACTTTGAGCGTTTAACAAATAGTGCAATCTGACGCGATTTCCCCAGTAGTGGCGGCGCACCCGATAAGCTGCGTTTAGTTGTGCCAGCAAAACCTCATCCGGCGCGCGCAATACAGCCAAAGATTGCTCGCGAGAAAGACATTTCCCCGCCAGCGCGTCATCAGCCAAATCGTTCCAATTGGGTAAATTCATTACTAAAATTAAAGGGTTTACAAAGTATCCAAAACCTGACGAATCACCCGATAAATCGATTCGAGTTCATCAGGAGAAATGCAATAGGGAGGCATCAAGTAAAGCGTATTTCCCAAGGGGCGGAGCAAAAACCCCGCTTCGAGAAATCTGGCTTTCAATACAGGGGCGATGTCATTAAAATAACCGGAAACGCTTTCTGTTTTTACATCCATTGCTGCGATCGTACCACAAGTCCGAATCCGTTCGAGTTTAGGATGATCTCTCAGCCATTGATTCAGGTATTGGCGGTGCAGTTTTTCCATCCCTTCATACATATTTGGGTTTTGCTCCAAAAGCTCCAGGGATGCTACACTCACCGCACAAGCTAAAGGATTTCCGGTGTAAGAATGACCGTGAAAAAAAGCTTTGTCCGATTCATCTCGCCAGAAAGCTTGATAAATATCCTCCGATGCCATTGTGACAGAAAGTGGCAAGCAGCCACCAGACAATCCCTTAGACAAACACAGGATATCCGGTGCAGTTCCAGATTTAAGCGAGGCAAACAGTTCGCCCGTGCGCCCAAAACCCGTCATCACTTCATCGTAAATTAACAATACATTATACTGGCGGGCCATTTGTGCGATCGCCCGCAAAAACTCAGGGCGACACATCCGCATTCCCGCAG
>JAYUGZ010000579.1:0-1473 GCA_043767465.1 Cyanobacteriota bacterium | reverse complement strand
CTAATATCCCGAATCTGTTTCCCTCAGAAATTAGCAGGTTTAGCGTCGAACAAACTCTCAATCAAAACAATGCCGATGATGCTGTTTCCCAAATTGACCAACTTTTTGAACAAGACTATGAAAATGCTTATGGGGAAAATTTTACGGATCAAAAAGTTGACGTTCAATATCTGAGAGAAACTCTGAAAACAATTAAGGAAGAAACCGGGAAGCAAGCTGTAATTGTTTACGCGATCGTTCGTCTCGAAGAATTGTCGCTAGTTTTAGTAGTTCCCGACGGCCCTCCGATTATCAAAAGCATCATTGTCACTCGCAAAGATTTGCTGGAAAAAGTGGCAGAGTTTCACCGCTCGTTAGCTAAACCAGATAATACGGAAGACCGGGAATATTTGTCAAGTGCTCAGCAACTTTACCAGTGGCTAATTGCACCGCTTTCTAAAAATTTAGAAGGATTAAATGTTGATACGCTGGTGTTTTCCTTCGATGCTGGTTTGCGCCAATTGCCCCTAGCAGCTTTGCACGATGGCAATCAATTTCTAGTAGAAAAGTACAGCATCGGCTCAATTCCCAGTGTCAGTTTGACTAACACAAAATATCAAAGTTTGCAAAATGCTCAAGTTTTAGCAATGGGTGCTTCAATATTTCACCACACCGATAAAAAGCCTTTACTGGGAGTGCCGATCGAATTATCTGCGATCGCCGGTACCAGAACCAAATCTCAAAGCGCAGCAGCTTTTCCCTTGTGGCAAGGTCACTCTTTTTTGAATGAAAACTTTACATTGGAAAACCTGAAAAAACAGCGCCAGCAGGCATTTGAGATTGTTCACTTAGCTAGTCACGCCAGCTTTCCGCAAACTCTAAACGGACGCAAGGAAGCTGAAATCCACCTCTGGAATCGCTCTTTGTCCTTAAATGAATTTCGGTTGGTGAAGTGGTACGATTATCGCAGACCAGTGGAGTTATTGGTGCTGAGTGCGTGCGAAACTGCGATCGGTGACGACATATCAGCAGAAATGGGATTTGCTGGACTGGCAGTCCGCAGCGGTGTAAAATCAGCTTTAGCGAGTTTGTGGAAAGTTAGTGATGTTGGAACTTTGAGCTTAATGACGGAGTTTTATGACCATTTGCGATCGGAAAATATCAAAGCTGAAGCCCTGAGAAAAGCTCAAATAGCAATGATCCGCAAACAGATTGTACTTAAAAATGGTCGGTTGCAGGGAGCCCAAAGGTCGATCGACCTTCCTGATGGTTTAAAAGACTCAGCCAACTCAGATTTATCTCACCCACATTTTTGGGCTGGATTTACCATAATCGGTAGTCCTTGGTAAGTAACGGAGGACACTGCACTCCCGTGGTTTCCCTAACCCCAAA
The DNA here is from genome assembly GCA_043767465.1 of Cyanobacteriota bacterium. Lineage (GTDB taxonomy): Bacteria > Cyanobacteriota > Cyanobacteriia > Cyanobacteriales > Microcoleaceae > Microcoleus. The sequence goes on along the minus strand of JAYUGZ010000579.1, from coordinate 102 downwards.
TAATCGTAGCTTCCAGGGTTCAATGTCATCATACTTGCGAAAGAGATAATATTAATTCCGGCTGGGCCGGAATCAGATAGAGGACACTGCACGTGCCGTGTC
>JAYUGZ010000578.1:0-1476 GCA_043767465.1 Cyanobacteriota bacterium | reverse complement strand
CGAGATATTTGAGTATTTCTACTCATTATTGCCTCGGATGATTCACTTTTACCCCCTCAATCCGCCTATGTGCCAGTTGGGGGTGCGGAATGTGGGTTGAAAGTTGACAATCCCTTGTCTCAAGACAGGGTTTTTTAACTATCCGGCTCTGAATGAATGCTTTTGATAGAGTGTTTGAAGAGAGTTTCTTTGCTGACGCCTGGGCCAGATATTACAAACTCAAATTTTCCAACTCTTCCTCCAGGGTAGCCATAAATTCTGCTGCATCCTTGATGCCCATTTCTCCTAAAGCTTTCCACTCTTCACTACTGTAGTCTAAATCGAGTCCCATCACGTCTTGAGTCCAATAGGGCAAATTAGATGGGTTTTCCATTAGCTCACAGGTTATTTTTAAGATGTCTGTTCCGGTAGTATTTTTTCTAACCTTTGTCGCTAAGCAAAAGGAGAGTAACTTCGCCAAATTACTTTCGGGTGGAATGGATATTAGAAATGCCATATTTTGTGCTAGTACAAACTTGTCTAATTTCATTAGCCCATTTTCCTATTCCTAGTTTTAAGGTATGCCAACCGCCCAGATGCCTGACGCAAAGCGCAGTACATTTTCGATCGCTGCTAACGCAAGCAATCAAACCGTGAGCTAATCTCCCCCTCCCAAAGGGCTTTCCAAAACTGCTCCTACCTTATCATGCACAGATGTTTCCGAAACGAGATGGGAAATTTTGCCGTTACTATCATCTTTTCGTCCGATTTCGATCGCTTTGGGAATAGCAGCAAGTTTGATACCCTCCTTGTCAAACCGTCCCTGAATCATCCGGATCATCTCTGAGTGAACTGTCCAAAAATCCTCTTTCTTCACCCACCCATCGGCCTTCAAACTGATGTAGTAGTCTTCAATGCTCCACACTTGGGTTTTGGGGGCCGGCTCTGCCAAAACTTTGGGATGCGATTTCATAATTTCTACTAGCAATTGCTCCACCTTCGCCAGGTTTTCCTCAAAGTCAATCCGCAACCAGTGTGTAAATTTGCGAGTTTCACTGTGACTCAGGTTTTCGATAGTGTCGCCCCAAACTGTGTTGTTGGGAACGTTAAACATTTGACCGTCAAGGCCTTTGATTTTCGTGTTAGCTAAGGTGATGGACTCTACCCATCCCCAGAGTTCGCCGAGTTTGATTTCGTCGCCGACATCAAAGGGCTTGTAAGCCATAATCATCAAGCCGCTGGCTATGTTACCCAGGTTGCTTTGCAGGGCGAAGGCCAAAATGAAACTCAAACCCCCAACCAGAGCTAAAACTGGACCGAGGCTGACTTCCAGAGCTGTCAGAGCCAGCAAAAAACCGACCACAACTCCGCCACGCTTGACCAGCATCACGATAAATTGGTAGTGCCCTGAAGGAAAGGATCGAGTAAGTTACTATTAGAGAGAAGTGTTTACCATAGTGTGATATGACAATAGAGATTCCCCATTGTCCTAATTGT
>JAYUGZ010000577.1:0-1482 GCA_043767465.1 Cyanobacteriota bacterium | reverse complement strand
AATACTTCTCGGTTAAGCCAAAAGTCAAGTAAACTGGTGTTGATTCGTGGATAGGCGAGGGTAAAATTGATGGCACTAAAAGAATTCACCTTAATCACTCCAGTCATAGAAGCAGCGTCTGTATTTAAAGCACTAAAAACGGCGATACCATCCGAAACGATTAAACAAGCAATTGACCAGACTGATAGCCAGCAAAAACGTCAAAGAAAACTCTCATCTGAGTTGGTGATCAGTTTGGTAATCGCCATGAGTCTGTGGTCATCGGTGTCAATGAGAACAGTTCTCAAAAATCTCGTTAATGGTTTAAGCATAAAGTGGATTCAGTTAGGAGAGTATTGGCAAGTACCAAGTAGTTCCTCAATAAGTGAAGCACGGGGTGCGAGTTGGATGTAGAGTAATGACTCAGTTATTTGAGCTAATCGTTCATCCAATGGCTTCACCACAAACGGATGGGGCGATCTAGGGTGGATTACGAGTTATGGCAGTAGATGGAACAGTGATAGATGTCCCAGATAGTGCAGCCAATGCCAGAGTTTTTGGGCATCCAGGAACACGCCCTGGGAAAGGAGCAGCTTTTCCAAAAGTCAGATTAGTGCTACTGGTAGAAACAGGAACTCATCTAATTGTTGATGCGTTGATGTGTCCATATCGTATTGGGGAGCGGGTGCGCGTCCAAAAACTCCTCCGGTCAGTTACGGAGGGAATGCTGCTGATGTGGGATAGAGGATTGCACTCTTATAAAATGGTCAATGCGACAATTAAACAATCTTGTTACTACTTAGGTCGATTACCTGCCAATGTCAAATTCGAGGTAGAACAAGTGTTAGAAGATGGCTCTTATTTAAGTTGGATAAATCCCGATGGTAAATCTCGTAAACAAGGTGCAGTAAAGATTCAAGTCAGAATCATTGAGTACAAGATTGACTCTGATGCGGAGCCAAAAACTTATCGGCTGATTACCAGTTAGATGGATATAAAAGTCTTCCCAGCTTTATTATTAGCAGCAGAATATCATCAGCGATGGGAAATCGAAAGTACCATTGATGAACTTAAAACTCATCTTTTAGGTCGCAAAACTCCCATTCGTTCCCTCAAGCCTCGCGAAGTTGTTCAAGAAATTTATGGCTGGCTACTCGGACATTGGTGCATCCGTTGTTTAATGTTTCAAGCGGCCCAAAGAGCGGGAATTTCACCGTTACGGATTGGCTTTACTGGTACTCTCAATGTGATTAGGCGGGCTATTCCTAATTGTCAAAATATTGAAGAATCTCAACTCTCCCCCTTTTTCTTTCAAGGGCTGAGCCGCGACATTTTGGATGAAAAGAGCCCAAAACGTCAGGGTCGAAATAATCCCCGCGTTGTTAAAAAACCTCGCTCCAAGTTTCTGTCCAAAAAACCTTTTCATAGAGGTACTGGCACTCAGCAGCAGCATCTTCATTTCTCGATTCTCAACACCGCTTAGAGCTTAACCGAGAAGTATTG
>JAYUGZ010000576.1:0-1482 GCA_043767465.1 Cyanobacteriota bacterium | reverse complement strand
TGCTACTGAGCTTGACCTTGGCGATGAATTTTCTATTCTTCGCGCTCAAGTTAAAAATAAAAAGCGTGAGCTTGCTGATTTAGTTGCTGCCATAGATGCTGCCAAAATTCAACTTCAAGTTTTTACTAATCAATGGAACGTTCTTTTAGAATATTTTTCCGCTTCTCATCCTGAGATTGGCACTTTGTTAGCTGGTATGCATATTGCTTTTCAGATTGACTTTGATAAAATTGATAATGATGACAATCTTGAGGTTGAATCATTATCTTTTGAACCTATGCCCTTTGAAGTTGAAGAACGTCCACCTAGTTATGAATTTTAAAACTGCCTGATGATGCTGCTTGACTCAGTGGCTGAAACTCTCTCTTATAAGGGGAGTCGGGGATTGAGTCCAAATCAACCGTCGGTTAATTAAAATGCAACTTAGGGCTTTTACCATGAATCAAGCTGTAGTGGCTTTTTTATGTTCACAAGCTCGGTTGTAATTTTGATTGACTGTTTTCCCTGTGCATTTTACAGCTTTAAGAGTGAATTAGGCTTATATGGCCTTTGGGTGATTCATAAGCTTTGCTGCGGGGATTTGGAAAAATTATCACCTGGAAAAATTAATGCAAATTATTGGGCTTGATATTAGTAAGGCTTCAGTTTCTGCTTGCTTATTATTAGAAAAACCAACTGAACCTCGACAATTGTATTATGATTATGATTTTTATAGGTTTGATGCAACTGCCGCTGGGATTAGTGGATTATTGACTTTAATTGGTGATGCAGCTAATACAATTGCGGTGATGGAACCGACAGGTGTTAATTATCAGGTACTTTGGGGAACTCAGCTTGCCAGGGCTGGCGTGGAAGTGCGGTTAGTTGGTCACAAAGAATTGCGATCGTTTCGCGAACACCACCTTGGACTTCCAGACAAAGATGATGATGCGGATGCTTTAGCGCTGGCGGTTTACGGTTGGGATTACCTTGATGCTTCCCGTCGTTTTGTGCAAGTGCGATCGCAAACTGTTGTGGAGATTCGCCGACTGGTGCTTCGGCTGGCACATCTTAATCGTGTGCAGTCGCCGATTATTAACCGCGCTCGTCAGGATTTGGCGTGGCAGTTTCCTGAAGCGGCGCTGGTGCGATCGGTGCGATCGGGCGAAAGAGTGCCGCTGTTGTGGGGGTGGCTTTGCAGTCAGCGTCAGTCTGTTAAATATGATTTGATGCTGGAAAAGTCGATCGGGCTTGGGATAACTGATGCACTTCGTCGCCACGCTGCTCGTATCTGTGACATCCAGCGCGAAGAAATGGTGCTTGAATTTGAACTTTCTAAGTTAGTTAGTGAGCCGCAGTTTTTGCCCTACCGTAAAGTTTTTGCTCGATTTGGCTTTGGTCGCCGAGTTGAGGCGCTGTTGCTTTCCCAGATTTATCCATTTGAAAATTACTTAGCTGCTAACGGCAAACCAGATGTGAAGATTCGTAAAGGTCGCAAGTCTG
>JAYUGZ010000575.1:0-9621 GCA_043767465.1 Cyanobacteriota bacterium | reverse complement strand
GTCAGCACCACTTAAGTCAGATCTGTGGAGATTGACATCTATAAGTTGAGTGTTATTAAGCGTGGTTTTTATGAGTTTGCAACCTACTAAATGGCTCTTATTACTTAAGTTGGCGCCTCCCAGGTCAGCATTGCTTAAATCAGCATTTTCCAAGTTTACTGCCCTAAGTTCAGCATCATGAAGAATGGTTTTTATGAATTTGGAACCTACAAGATGGCTATTACTTAAGTTGGCGCTTCCCAGGTCAGCATTGCTTAAATCAGCATTTTCCAAGTTTACTCCCCTAAGTTCAGCACCACGAAGATTTGAATCTCTCAGGTTGACGTTATTGAGGAAGCTATTGCTTAAATTTGCGCCGGGTAGGTGACTATTATTTAAATTAGTCTTGTCAAGAGGTCGGCAGTTTCCGACTATTCTTTCTATCGGATACCCAAGTACCTTTTCTATCGGATAGTCGATGTTCGGGTTTTTAAAGTGCAAGGGAAAGACCCATTTTCCTCTGCATCCCCCAATTAAAGAAAGAATATGTGTTTGACATGCCATCTTGCCGATGCTTGCGCTGGCGCATTTCTCAATTTGATCGTAATTGCGCTTCACCGCTTCCTCTCGCCAGAAATACTCCGCCGGTATTCCAAACACTAAAACTGGAATCACCAACCATCCTGCCATCTGCGATCGTCGCCACGACAAACTCTGCCGAACAAACGAGCGCAAATCTTCAGATACATCTACTTGTTTATTCAATAGCTGCTTAGCATCTTTCAGTAAACGACCTTCCAGCAAATCTTTGCGTTTCTTCCCCACTAGCCAGTCTTGTCGAGCATCTTCAACTGTTTGCATTAACTTACCCAGATTTCGATTTTCATCCACCCATTCTCGCAATTGTTTCCACTCCTTAATCAATGCCTCGTGGATCACCTCCACCGTATCTTCTTGACGCTGTTCATCTCGCCCCGTTACCACCAGTCGCTTAGTCGCCAAAATTGTCACCAACTCACAATTCCCCACCTTCGATAGGGTGGCAACTTTCCGCGTATCCTCCGTCCCCACACCCAGCCGTACCAACTTGGTGAATACCTGGGGAGCCTGCTGTTGCTGCTCTCTAGACAATTTGTTATAAACTTGATCGGCGTACTGCGCCAATGCTCCCTTGATACCGCCAATATCGGTATAAGCTTGGTGCGTCAGCCACCGATCTTCCTGTCGCTCCCACAATTGCGTCAGGGCAAACTCCAACAGTGGCAACTTCCCTGGCTCTTGTCCCACATCTTGCAATAATAGATCCGTCAATCCTGGCTGTAGCTTTAGTCCTGACCGTTTTGCTGGTTCCTCGATCGCCGCTTGGAACTCCCCCGAATTCATTGGTCCCACCAGCAACTGAGCATCCTGAAACGCATCGGTTAAGGTGCGCTCGCCATAGGCTAGTTTACAAAAATCTGCCCGCAACGTGACGAGCAGTTTCAACCCTACTGCCTTTGTCAGTCCATCCAATAAAGTCTTCAGAAAGCGTTCCCGCTGCTCCTTTTCACATCGCGTGAATAGCTCCTCAAACTGATCGACGACAATCAACAGCGAGCGCCCCGCGTACTTATGCGTCAAGCTAGCGACCACTTCGCCGATTCCCCGCTGCTGAATGAGTTTCGATAAATCGCTTGCTTGCTGGACTAAATGACTCCCCGCTGACTTTGGTTCTAGCAATCGCACAAATGCTTCTGCCAAATCATAAAATGGTTCAGTTCCCGGACGACAATCCTCGACCAACCATCCTTCCGCTTTCAACCGAGGCTGTAATCCGGCAAACACCAAGGACGACTTGCCACTTCCCGATACGCCCACCACAGCAACCAGTGATTGCGTCTGCACCTTTTCATACAGTGCCGTCACCAGGCGATCACGCCCGAAAAACCACCGCGCGTCTTCCTCCCTAAAAGCAGCTAAGCCCCGATAAGGCGAAATATCGGAGCAATTTACTTTTTTGCGGCTGCACCAAATAGTTGCTTGACTTCACGAAACGCTTGCCGTAGGGCGTTTTCTGTATCTAGCTCAAACTCATAAGCCAGTATTCCCGGAATTACGTTCACCGCAAATTTTGCCTTCGCGACAGCGGCTGTTCCTGGCTCGTTCAGTTTATCCAAAATTTCTTGTAGCTTCTCCAAAACCTCATCCGGTATTGGCTTTGCTTGAATGATTTCAGCATCTTGAACAATGGTTGCGATCGCAGCCTGCGCCTCTGGCTCAGCAATCTCACTTCCACTCGCAAATTGTCTCAGTAAAGACCAATACTCCGCCTCATTTTTACGAATGCGTGGCATGATATCTCGCTTGATTCTCTGCTTCGCTTCATTTCTAACCTTCGGGCTGGCAGTCATCGATAGTTCTTGCTCATGCTCGGCAAGTTGCTCGTAATCCATTTCCAGCAAATTTTCTAGTTGAACCAGTCGTTGTTTAAGCGGGGGCATAATATCTAATCTCCGGGTATTCAAAGATTCAGTAACTTCATTTTCAGCGATTTCATAACCAAGTTGAACACGTTCAACTCTAAAGCCATTTAGCTCCTTCAACTCTCCTGATTCAAGTAAATAATTAATTCTTTCAAAACCATCTTCAGAACTTTGCAAAACTAGAATTACACTGCCTTGATCGATTTTTTTTAATGTTAAACTTGCATCGCCAGAGAGCTGCTGTAAATGCTTTACAATAGTTTCTGCCATCGGTTTATTAATATCATCAATAGTTGCACTTAAGACGATAACCCATTGAACAGGTGATGCAGATTCAGTAGATATTTTTAGTAATTTTTTGTGTCTTTTAATGATAGGTGTTAATTCTTCGGGAATATTGTCTAACTCAATCGCATTTCTGCCGAATTCAAAAGCATCTTCGATACTTCTTCCAGCACCTATAGCATCATAAAATCCTGTTGCAAATTTTATAGCAGCTCGATCTCCTATAGCCTGCTTCATACCAATCACATAATTAATATGCTGAGATATCTCAGCAGCTTGTACTTCTGAGTAGCAAGCATTTAGGATGACACATTCAACTTGATTGGAAAAAAGTTTAAATAAGTTTGCTAATGGCTCTGCTTTAACTAATTGAAGATAACCTACTAAATCTTCTAGCAGAATTCCATCCTGTCCTGCTCCATGACCACAGAAATGAACAAATTGTGGCTCCTCATCCAATAAAGCACGTCGTAAATCTTCTATTCTTAATGCCAACCGCTTTTCCACCGTAAATCGATCTCGCTTTTTAGAACGCCGTAATCCTTCGTCAATCTCGCGCATTTCTTGGTCAAGCCGTAAAGGTGAAGTTTTCTTAGGATTTGCAGAGAGGATAAGAATTTTTTGAGTCATAGGAGATGTGATGTGATTAATCATATTAGACAACCTTGCCGTACTGCCCCATCCCTAACTCAAGTACCCTAAATTTTTATTGTACCAGTATTTGCCTTTTAGTCAATCGCTAGGTCAGAAAAAGCCGAAGCTTTTAATATATTAATTGTGTATGGTATAATATCAATAAATTTTAGGGGGCCGATCACGAACGAGAACAAAAAGAGCGATTGGTGGCATATTTGCGACCGCAAGGTATCGCTCCCGGTCTGATTTGATCCTTGGCGGTGGCTGTATTTTTCTATGATAGCGAAAGGGGGCGTTCGATCGCAATAAATTGCCGCGATCCGCATCGCTATCACGATCGGGTTTCACCTTCTACTTTGAGAATTCGTGGTAAATGCAAGCCGGCAACTTCTGTACCTGCGAACAACGGCAAAAATTCTGCTACTTTTTCCGGGCCAGCTTGCTGCAAAGCGCTCAAAAGTTTAGCAGCTTGTGCGAGCAAGTCTTCAACAGCAATTCCAGCATAACTCGGCTGATAATAGCTGAGCCGATTTATGCCTTCTCCCAGCAAGATTACCGCACCGCGCCAGTTTTGATTGCTTAAGTGATAAAGCGCGACAGAAATTTGCAAGATTCCCTGATAAAACCTTTGCTCCGGTTCGCCCGCTTCCATCCACAAAGCCTCTAAAGTATCGTGACAAGCGTAAAAATCTTGGCTGTTAAACTGTTCGATACCTTGCCAAAACTCGATCGGCATTTCCTCTGTCATTCGCTTGGAGATTAGGATTTTTTGATTCGGAATTCGTGTTTGAGTAGGCGGCGCTCGTTTTTGTTAATAGCTAAGTCTTAAAAACAGGAAAAATTAATACCTCTTTTCACAACAGCTACCAATTTTACCACAAATAATTGGTTTAAAGCCCAAAGCCCGAGCGGGAGAAATTAAAAGAAGACTATTCATTACTCCAATCCTCTTCCTTTCAGGTAGAGGTCGCTCTTAACTGTCAACTATCAACTGAAGACCGCCTACTTAACAGATTACATAGTCTCTCTGACAGCTTGAATCTGATCCATGCCAATTTCCTGATTAGTTCCAGCAAAATCGTTATCTGGCGTCAGAAATAACATACAGTGACATTCTTTCCGCTCGCGCATGGGAATGCAAGGACAGTTCCAGTAGGCGGCTTTGACTTCGGCTTCTTTATCTTCGTAATGGCGACAAGGGCATAAGGGAGCACCTAGTTCATCTTTGTGCTTTGCTAGTCCTTCTATAACTACAGCAGTCACTGAAGGTTCGGAACAAAAGTAAGTTCCGGTGCGCTTGGCGTAGGTTTCGGAGAAATTCTTCATCGCCTCCAAAGTTTTTTCGTTGGAGAGTTTAGATTTTTCTGTTGTGTTCATAGTTTAGGATCGGAGTTGAGGATGCTACGAGCTTTTGACAATTGTACCCCAGAATGTGATTTTAAACACTTCTATATTTCTCTTTACTTACAAAGACTAAAACCTTGACAAAACTTGAGTTTTAGGTTGTCGGTTTTTTAGTGATTTTTCTGTATCCCGGACGGTTGAGGAAACTGGCGGCTGACCCGGTTTTTGGAGTCGGCCAAAGATTTGGGCGATCGCCAGCCCTAAAAAATCATTCCTCAAAGGGGATATAAATAAGATAGAATATCACACTGCTGTGCGTGTTTTTGGCATCTGATGGCAATTTCCCCGCACCCCACCCGTACCAAAAAAGCTGCTTCCTTGGGGCTGATTTTGCCGACTGACACCGAGTTAGTCGGCTTAGTGTTTGAATTGACTCTGCGCAGTGTTAGCTATCTGTACGTGCAGTATGCTGTGGGTTTGCACGCTGGGTTTTGGTATCAAATACATGATTAGGTAAAAAATCCGGTTTCTTTAGTCGCAGTGGGTAAGTCCCAATCAAATTTATTTGTGAATGAGGTTTGTTTTACGAACCGCGTTGGCGTAGCCTGCGCGAAGCGCTTAGGCGCTTTCATCCGCCAAGGAAGAGATGATGATTTATTTTTTATGGTTTTGAGTAAATAGATAAATATCATCCCGCTGATATTTGAGTGTAAATTGGGGATTTTTGGCGAGTTGAGTGACTAGGTTTTGCACAAAAGCTCGATCGCTCATCCAGCCAGGATAGCGCAAATTCAGCAAGACATACTCAAACTCTCCGAGATTTGCGGGCGGCGCGTGAGCCTGAGTTAAGCGTACTACAGGGCGGTGCGTTAAGTGCGGAGCCATGTGAGAAGTTGTTAAAACACTACCTTTTGTGTTGACGAGAGTGATGGCTTCTCTGCTAGCCGGCAAGGTATCGAGGGAATCTACATAAATAGTCCAAAAATAGCCGTATTTCGCTAAAGCCAAGAAACCAATCAACGACCAAATTACAATCACTCTCGGCAATTGATAATCGGGAATTGGCAATCTATCAAAGATTGTATTTCCCTTGAGCTGATTCCTATCTGCTAAACTGGAAATTACGGCAACCAACAAAAAGGGCAATATCGAAAGAGAATATTGATGAATTAAATCTCGCTGAGCCGGAATATCGGAAAGAATATTCATTGCCAACATCGGCACCGCGCTAATTAAAGGTGTCAGATGCCGCGGCGAAATCCACCAAATTACAGGCAATACCAGTAACGCTAAATATTCAAAAGTTTCACCCGAAAACAAACGCCCTAAAATTAGATTTGGTTTCAAGATTAAATTAACAGCAATTTCTAAAACAGAATGACCTAAATATCCATATCGCCCGATTCCCGCGTGTTCTCTTCCCTGATTGAAATACGGTATCACAGCCTGAGTAACTACGAGAAACCAACTCACGCCCAAAAATAGAGCTATGAGTCCGCAATTACGTTTTTTGTCAAAACACAAAAGCCACAATCCCATCGCCGCCACAGTTAAAGATAGCACGGCTTTGCAGCTCAAAACTAAGACGATGGCAGCACAAAACCACCCGGTTTTATTCAGCCGCGCGGCTAGAATTGCTGCTAGCAGTGCTGGTAAAGCAATTACTTCGGGGTGGAAGTCGAAGAGGTTGACATTGAAAACTAATGGATAAAGGAGGTACATACAGGCGATCGCCCGAGATGTGCTATTATTTAATCCGGCTTCAAGCGCCAAACTCCAAACTGGCAAAGCACCGGATGATAGCGCTACTGCTTGCACTAACAACAGCCAATGAACATCGGGATATATTTTGTAAAGCAAAGCCACAGGATACATCACCCCAGCGGCGTGATTTCCCATGTGATGAATGTCGAGAAATGAGGAAAACGGCGTTTGTCCTTGACTGATTAAGTAGGCTACTTGGTCGTAAATTCCGAGTTCAAAGGCGTTGGATTCAAGCAGGGTATGGCGTGCACTGCTGCATAGAAAAAATATTAGGGCGAAAAGGGCGATCCTCTTCGTTGGCGCAGCCCCCGTAGGGGCGGGCTTTCCGTTTGATCGCTTCGCTAACGCTAACGACCAAATTAGAGGATAATATTTTAGATGTTTAAAATAGTTTAATTTATTCATTGCTACCTATTTTTGGGCGGATTTTCTCAAATAACAAAACATCGTCTTGCTGATAGCTTATCTTAAACTCAGGAGATTTTTTAAGTTGAGCCGCGACACTCACAGCAGTATCCCCAGTATCGTGCCAAGGATGGCGCAAATTTAGCAATACATACTCAAATTCATTCAAACTTTGTCCGTTGGTAACTTGATGCAGCAATTTAATTGTTGAACGGTGAGCAAGATGAGTTGCTAGGGAATTATCTGTTAAAACATTACCTTTAGTTTGCACTCTGTTAATTGCCTGCCGCGTCGCTTGCCAAGTATCAATAGACTCTAAATAAATAGTCCCAAAATACCCATACTTTGCTAAAATCAAGAAACTAAAAACCGACCACAATATCAATAATTTTGATAAATTAGCAAACAGCAATTTCCCCCATTTCCAACTGCGGCGAATCCAAAGTCGGCGAATCCAGATATGTTTTACAGATTTAATAGAAATGCGTTGCGATACTGGCTTCCAAATTCGCGGCATCAAGTGGCGGTGATTCCATAGATAATTCCGGGCATTTTTCCAAAAGTTTTTGCCTCTTTTCTGTCTGTCTGCTAGGGTGGAAATTACAGCAGTTAATAAAAACGGAAATATCGGTAGGGAATATTGATGAATCAAATCTCGCTGAGCTTCAATATCAGAGAGAATATTCATCAATAGCATGGGTAAAGCACCAATTAATGGCGAGAGATGGCGCGGGGAAAGCCACCAGATTGCAGGCAAAAATAACAAAATTAAATATCCCAAAGTATCTGCTGAAAAAATCCGCCCTGCTACTAGATGAGGTTTGATAATTAAATTAATCGCTATTTCAAAAACCGAGTTTCCCAAATATTGATATCGCCCGATACCTGCGTGCTGCTTGCCCTGATTAAAATAGGGGATGAGTGCTTGAGTTGCTATCAAAAACCAAGCCGCGCCGAGAAATATAGCGATGAGTCCGCACCTGCGCGTTTTTTTAAATAAAAATAGCCAAACACCCATCATCACAACCGTCAAAGATAGCACGGCTTTGCAGCTTAAAATTAATATAACGGCGGCACAAAACCACCAGATTTTATCCAGTCTGGCGGCTAGGATTGCTGCTAAAATTGCGGGTAAGGCAATTACTTCGGGGTGGAAGTCGAACAGATTGACGTTAAATACTGCGGGATAAAGCAGGTACATGGCTGCAAGTGCGATCGCCCTTGGTTGGTTTAATCCCGCTTGACGTGCTAAACTCCAGCTAGGCCAAGCACCTAATGCTAAGGCAAAAGCTTGCACGAATAGCAGCCAGTGAACATCAGGATATATTTTGTAAAGTAAAGCTAGCGGATAGAAAATAAAGGCTGCGTGATCGCCTAAAATATTAATAGCCATTAATGAGGAAAATGGCGTTTGATTTTGAGATATTAAGTAAATTGCTTGGTCAAAAATGGCTAAGTCGTATGCGGTTGACTGAAACAATGCGTGTCTCGCGCTGCTGGCGGCAAACATGATGATGGTTGCTGCACCTATCATCCATGCTACCGGGTGAATTGTTTTTTGTTTTAAATCGATCATTTTAAGTTTTTATCGATTTTTATCAATTTTTTGAAATAGCAAAACATCATCTTTTTCATATTGTAATTTAAAGTTGGGAGATTTTTTGAGGTAATTTGCCGTGCGATCGCCCATTTGCTTCGTATCGGGCCACGGATGGCGCAAATTCAACAGTACAAAGTCAAAATTCACCGCATCCGCCTCAGAGGAAATCTGCGAAAGAGCATTAATTGTGGGCCTGTGAGCCAAATGAGCAGCCAGTCGGTTGTCGGTTAAAACGCTAGCTTGCGGCTGAATTTGGCTCACAGCTTCCCGCGAGGCTTGTACAGTATCGGCGCGATTGAGATACAGCCAAAAATCTTTAGATTCACCCAAAAACAAGAAAACTATTAATGACCAAATAATAACTGTTTTTGGAGCATTCAAATTGGGAATAAATAATTGGTAATTGGTAATTGATTTTTTTTGTCCTTTTTCCAGATTATCTCTATCCCTTAAATCCGTTAAATCCGGTACAAAATCCGTTGCCGAACCTGCTTCCTTCGAGATAACTGCCAACAAGAGAAATGGGATTATTGGGAGCGAATACTGATAAGCTAAACTGCGCTGAAACGGTTCTTGAGAAAGGACATTCAAAACTAAAGTCGGCAGCGCGCCAACCAGAGGCGTTAAATGCCGAGGTGACAGCCCCCAAATTACGGGTAAAATCAATAAAAATAGATATTTAAAAGTGTCCAATGACAAAATCTTTCCTAAAACCAACCCAGGTTTTAATAGTAAATTTCCGGCAATTTCTAATACCGAACTTCCTAGATAAGCATAGCGCCCGATGTTACCTGATTCAGTCCCCCGAAAACCGGGAATAATTGCTTGGGTAACAATCAAAAACCAGGCTGTGCCGATGATAATAGCAAAAAGTGCGATCGCCATTCTCACCTTTTTTTTCCCCCCAGATAAACTTTCCCGCTCAAATAGCAGCAGCCACAAACCCATCGCCGCCACAGTCAGAGCCAAAACACCCTTGCAGCCCAAAATCACAATCACCGCCGCACAAAACCGCCAAGGCTGACTCAAACGCGCCGCCAAAATCGCCCATAAAATAGCGGGTAAAGCAATAACTTCCGGGTGAAAATCAAACAAATTAATGTTAAAAACCACCGGATAAAGCAAGTAAACCGCTGCCATCGCCAC
>JAYUGZ010000574.1:0-3890 GCA_043767465.1 Cyanobacteriota bacterium | reverse complement strand
TTCTCAGAAAGATGAGGTACTGTCGGGCATAGGGCATAGGGCATAGGGCATAGGGCATAGGGCATAGGGCATACCTCACTTTTTCGAGAACCGCTATATGATAAAATACCAGCAAATATAATCAACATATATGCAAAATATATCCAAGTCTAATTAATCAGCCAAATAAACATTAAATTTGTCTGGATTGCTCAATAACATATTCTTTGATTTAAGAATGTTTTCGCCCATACAAAAACTCAAAACCCAATGCTATCTATTCTGTTGATCGACGACAACCCGAACGATCGCCTGATGATCGATCGAGAACTGAGGAAAAGTTTTCCCGATTTAGAAGTTAAGTCGGCGATAGATGCCGAAACTCTCGAACAAATCCTCGCAGCCGGGGGTTTTGACTTGGTAATTACCGACTACCAAGTGCGCTGGAGCGACGGATTAACTATTGTGAAACAAGTTCAAAGACGCTACCCAAGCTGTCCGGTAATTATGTGTACCGACAGCGGCAGCGAACAAGTGGCAGTCGAAGCGATGAAAGCGGGTTTGAGCGATTACGTGTTCAAAGGGCGGCACTTCAATCGGCTGGCCTCCGCCGTGCGCGAAAGCTTGGAAAAACAGCAGTTGCGCGAGAACTACGCGAAAACTTCGGCGCAGTTGGCAATTTCTGAAGAAAGGCTGAGGGTGGCTATCTGCGCCTCGCAAATGGGAACTTGGGATTGGAATATATTAACTGGCGAGGTGGTTTGGTCGGAGGGACACGAACTGTTATTCGGGTTGGAAAAAGGCAGTTTTTCGGGAACTTATGAAGCATTTTTTGCCTGCGTTCACCCGGACGATCGCGATTCTATTGCTCGCGCGATCGCCTTTTCTTTAGAAAACAAGATAGAATACCAGCACGAATTTAGAGTGATTTGGCCCGACGGCAGCTTGCACTGGATCGCGGGTAGGGGCAAGTATTTTTATGATGGTACTGGTCAATCGGTGCGATCGATCGGCGTAGTATGGGATATTACCGATCGCAAGTTATCCGAAGCCAGAATACAGGAGAGCGAGGAAAATTTGCGCTTTGCCCTAGAAGCAGCTAACACCGTTGCTTTTACCTGGGATATTGCTTCCGGGGAAGTCCGCCGTTCTTCCAATGCCCAAAAACATATTGGTTTGGAGCCAGACAGCACGGTTGGTACTTTTGAGCAAAAAAAGAATGCGGTGCATCCAGATGACCGCGACAGCTTTTTGGCAGATTTGGATGCCGCACTCAGCGGCCCGGGAATTTACGACTCGGAACACCGCCACATTCTACCCGACGGATCGGTGATTTGGCTTCACGACAAAGGGCGGGTGGTTTTTGACGAATCTGGGAAACCTGTGCGACTGTTCGGCGTAGCAGTAGACATTACGGATCGCAAACAGTTAGAATACGATCGATCGCAGGCTTTGGCGCGCGAGCGATCGTATCTGCGTCGCCTGCAAAAGTTAACAAGTGCCTCAGTTGCGCTCCACTCCACGCTGTCGGTAGAAGACATCGTTCAGTTAGCAGCAGATAGCGCCCGCCAAATTCTCGAAGTCCACCAAGCAGCCGTCAACCTCAGCCCTTCCGCCCACTGGGATGCCGGAATTAGCAAGTTTTCCCTGTCCGAAAAATACGCCCAGTGGCAAGATTACTGCGAACAACCAGACGGTACAGGCATTTACCAGGAAGTTTGCCAGCAGCAACAGCCGATGCGGATGACTCAAAGCGAGTTAGAGGCTCACCCCGGCTGGCTCTTTTTCGGCAAGGCTGCGGGACATCACCCGCCGATGCGGGGCTGGCTGGCGGCACCCCTGACGGCTCGGGACGGCAAAAATCTGGGATTGATTCAGTTGTCGGATAAGTACGAGGGGGAGTTTGCCGAAGATGACGAAAGTATTTTAATCCAGTTGGCTCAAGCAGTTTCGGCGAGTATCGAAAACGCGCGGCTTTATGAGGAATCTCAGCAGGCAAATCGCATGAAAGATGAGTTTTTAGCAACTCTTTCTCACGAATTGCGATCGCCCTTAAACGCGATTTTGGGCTGGGCGCAATTGCTGCGGCACCGCAGTTTCAGTCCGGCTGCTACTGCGCGGGCTTTGGAAACTATTGAGCGCAATGCTAAATTGCAAACTCAATTGATTGAGGATTTGCTGGATATTTCGAGAATTATTCGCGGCAAGTTGACTTTGAATCCTTGTCCCGTAAATTTGATTTCGATGGTGGAAGGAGCGGTGAATACTGTTGGTTTGGCAGCCGATGCTAAGTCGATCGAGGTAGTGTTTGTAATTGTAGAGTTGGGCTGCGATACGGCTGAATTTTGCCAGCTCACAGAGGTTTCTGGCGATCGCGAATCTCAGTTAAATCCGAAATTTTTGGTATCAGGAGACCCCGGCCGCTTGCAGCAGGTAATTTGGAATTTGCTCACAAATGCGATTAAGTTTACTCCGCGCGGCGGGCGAGTGTCCATCCGTTTGCAGCGACTTGAAGAGGAGGTTGAGCTGACTGTTACCGACACCGGAATTGGGATTGCTGCGAATTTTTTGCCCTACGTGTTTGAGTCTTTTCGGCAAGCTGATGCTACGATTACTCGCAATTATAGCGGTTTGGGGCTGGGGCTCTCAATTGTGCGGCAGTTGGTGGAACTCCACGGTGGCAAGGTTTGGGCCCAGAGTCCGGGACTGGATATGGGCTCGACTTTTACTTTCCGCCTCCCTTCGATTCCGGTAAATTCGATCGCCCGCCAGGAAGCGCAGGAGTTGGCTAGCGGTGGTAATTTACGGGGAGTTAAGGTTTTGGTGGTTGATGACGAGGTGGATTCGCGGGAATTTATGATGTTTGTCTTGAGCGATTCCGGGGCTGCTGTCAGGGCTGCATCGTCGGCTGCTGAGGCGTTTGAGGCCGCTGCTGAGTTTGTGCCGGATGTTTTGGTCAGCGATATCGGAATGCCGGAGGAAGACGGCTATTCGCTACTATTGCGGCTGCGCTCTTTGGCAACTCAAAGCGGAGGAAAGTTTCGGGCGATCGCCCTAACGGCCTATGCTAGGGATGAAGACCGCGATCGGGCTTTTGCTGCGGGTTTCGATCGGCATCTGGCTAAACCTGTACAGCCCGATGTTTTGGTGGAAACTGTAGTCAGTTTGAGAGAGCAAGCGCTAAAAATTTAAAATAACTGTCTTGGTAATTGGTAATTGGGAATTGGTTATTAGTAATTGGTTATTGGTTATTGGTTATTGGTTATTGGTTATTGGTTATTAGAAAAATGACTAACAAGTAACAACTAACTATTACCCGATGCCCGATGCCCATAGCCCGATGCCCATAGCCCGATGCCCGATGCCCAATATTAGTTTAAGTTAAATATGCTAAGATATCCAAAAACTACGGTAATTTGGTGGACAAACTTCAGACAGACATAGAGGCAATTTGCTCTGAGATTGAGGCCTTGCGCCGAGAACGCCAGCAGCTTAGCATTGGTGCGATCGCCCCAGTCGGTGATTCGCCTCAAGCGATCGCCGATGCTTACCGCCGTCACGCGAGAGAAACAGCACAAGTTTCGGCAGAAGTCAAGGGGATAGATGATGCGATCGCCGCTTTGTCGGCTCAACTGAACCAAAAACAGCAGCAGTCGATCAAGTTGCAAAGAATTAGTCCGATGGAGGAGCAGGTTGAAGAAGGAAGAACCCTCGCTCGCGGACACGCTGAACGGATTAACGAACTGGCTGGGGAACTGGCTGCGGAAGTGAAGGGACTCAAAGCCATCGCTGACCAAATTAGCCCCAGCTATTGGCAGGTTTATTACAAGCCTTTTATTACTGGTTTTAAGAGTATTTCTGTTCCCTACGTGCGATCGGACGGGGATGTTTGGACTATTGTCAATCGAGTA
>JAYUGZ010000573.1:0-1484 GCA_043767465.1 Cyanobacteriota bacterium | reverse complement strand
GCAATGGGAGTACAGCAAGTATTGCTGTCTCCCACCAAAGAAGTTGAAGCCGTGTTGCAGTACCTTTGTCGGCAATCTGGCAAGTTGTACAATAGCGCTGTTTACTTCGCTCGCCAAACACTTTTTAAGACTGGAAAACTGCTGACCGGAAAATTCGACTTGTCTTTTGAACCGTCAATTTCTAAGTCGATAGTTGCCAAGTCGTTGCCTTCGACACCCATGCAACAAACTTTGATGTCGGTTGCAGAGGCTTTTAAAAGCTTTAAAGAATTAAAAGCCTTGTACAACGAAGGTCAATTGCCTTTTAGACCTAAGCCTCCGGGGTATTTGGAAGGAGCGAAATTGTTCAAAGTTGCGTATCCAAATTCTGGAGGATTAAAACCAGCATTAATTGGCAATCAGTTGAGATTTTCTTTGGGCTTGACTGTTAGACGCTGGTTTGGTATTTCAGATTTTCTTTTACCTCTGCCGTCAAATATTGACTGCACAAAGGTTAAAGAGTTCACAATTCTCCCTAAAAATGGCGCTTTCTACTTGGAAATGTCTTACGAAGTAGAATGTAAGCAACATGATTTAGATTACGATCAAGCGCTTTCAATTGATTTAGGAACCGCTGACAACTTAGCAGCTTGCCTTGACACACTCGGGAACTCCTTCTTAATTGATGCTCGCGCCATGAAGGCAATGAATCAACTTTGGAATAAAAAAACAGCGACCAGGAAAGAAGGAAGGCCGACTGGTTATTGGGATAGCTGGCTAGACCGCATAACCCGCAAACGCAATCACCAAATGCGCGATGGTGTCAACAAAGCTGCAAAGTTAATCGTTGACCATTGTTTGAAATATGGTGTCTGTAATTTAGTAATTGGATGGAACCAAGGGTTTAAATCCAATGTTGATATGGGCAAGCTAAATAATCAAAAGTTTGTTCAAATGCCCTTAGGAAAATTGAAAGATCGCTTAAGGCAACTTGGCAATTTACACGGTATTAAGTTCACTGAAACAGAAGAAGCATACAGCTCCAAAGCCAGCTTTCTTGATGGAGACTCCCTGCCCAAGTACGGTGAAAAACCGACTGGGTGGAAAGCATCTGGAAAACGAATTAAACGTGGATTGTATCGTTCTGCTGACGGGACTATAATTAACGCGGATCTGAATGGCGCGGGCAATATTCTCAGAAAAGTAGCCAGTAAGTTAGGTGTAAAACTTGACCGACTAAGTAGACGGTGTTTGGCCACCGTAGCGAGAATTAGACTTTAGTAATAACTGAAGTTATTCTGTCAGCAGAATCGAGCGTGGCTTCAGCCCTGAGAGTGTCAAGCCATCTTTCAAACCTTGCATAGCAAACCCACCATGTAGCAGTCGGGGTAGTGCCCTGAAGGAAAGGATCGAGAGAATAAAACTGGATTCAAAGAAAAGTAGGCATTTAGAGTTGTAAACTAGCGTGCGCAGCTCTTCAACTTGCTCGAGCGATTCTTTGACCG
>JAYUGZ010000572.1:0-3897 GCA_043767465.1 Cyanobacteriota bacterium | reverse complement strand
ATGCAATTTGCTAAACGTTTAGAACCCCTGAAATTCAATGTATTTGCCGATATGGATAGAGCAAAATCTATCGCCAGAGCCGCCGGACAAAATGTGATTGACTTGTCTCTAGGTTCTTCCGATTTGCCTGCTGCTGCTCACATTACAGATGCGATCGCCCATTCGCTATCCGATCCCAAAACCCACGGCTATTTGCTGTTTAACGGCACGCGCTCTTTCCGGGAAGCCGTAGCTTCCTGGTACGAACAAAAATTCGGGATTGCAGTCGATCCAGAAACAGAAGTGCTGCCGTTAATTGGTTCCCAAGAAGGCACGGCGCATCTGCCTTTAGCTGTACTCAACCCCGGAGATTTTGCTTTGCTGCTCGATCCGGGCTATCCTTCCCACGCGGGCGGTGTTTATTTGGCTGGCGGTCAAATTTACCCGATGCCAATATTAGCAGAAAATCAGTTTTTGCCCGTATTTGAAGATATTCCGATGCCCGTTTTGGCTCAGTCGAAGATGATGGTTTTGAGCTATCCTCACAATCCTACAACTGCGATCGCCCCGCTGGCATTTTTTGAGAAAGCCGTAGCTTTTTGTCGCCAACACGAGCTCGTTTTAGTTCACGATTTCCCCTATGTGGATTTGGTGTTTGACAATGCGGTAGGGGCGGTGCCCCCGTGCCCGCCCTCAGAGATCGAGGAATTTCGTAAATTGATGGCGCCGTCGATTTTTCAAGCCGATCGCGATAAAAGTGTGGCGATCGAGTTTTTCACACTATCCAAATCCTACAGCATGGGAGGTTTTCGAGTCGGATATGCGATCGGCAATCCCGAACTAATTACAGCCCTGCGACAAGTAAAAGCCGCAGTGGACTTCAACCAATATCTAGGGATTTTGAACGGAGCGAGTGCAGCATTAACAGGCCCCCAAGATACCGTCACCAGTAGTGTAGAAACCTTCAGACAACGGCGGGATGCCTTTGTAAATGCGCTGAGGGCGATCGGCTGGGAAGTCCCCGTACCCCCTGCCACGATGTACGTCTGGGCGAAACTACCAGCACCTTGGGCCTCGGATTCGGTGAAATTTTGCACTCAGCTAGTACAGAGTACAGGAGTCGCAGCTTCCCCCGGCGCCGGTTTCGGGAAATCTGGAGAAGGCTACGTGCGATTTGCCTTAGTTGAGTCACCTGAAATTTTGGCAGCAGCAGTTAGGAGAATTGCTGAATTTCAGAGTTAATATCAAAATATATTGCACCATTCTTAGGAACAGGCAAGATACCTGTTCCACAACACATCAAGTCTCTTGTGGGGTGGGCCGGAGAGTCCGCCCTCAACTAACGAATAATAAAAACCTTGGAGGTTGAAATGCAAACAATCGCACAAACTGAAAAAAAGGTTTACACGCCCGAAGAATACCTCGAATTTGAGGTCAACTCGGAAGAAAGACACGAATACATCAATGGTGAAATTATCCTAATGACTGGTGGAACTCCAAATCACAACAAAATTAATGGGAACTTTTATGCTCAGTTAAACTTTGCACTCAAGCGTCAGCCTTATGACATTTTCGTTACAGATCAACGGCTGTGGATTCCTGAAAAAGGTATACATACTTATCCTGATGTGATGGTAGTTCAGGGTGAGTTGCAATTGGAACAAGGGCGCAGAGATACGATTACTAATCCATTAATGATTGCTGAGGTGTTGTCAAAGTCTACCAGAAGCTATGATAAAGATGGCAAGTTTGCGGCCTATCGTAGCATTCCAAGTTTTCAGGAATATTTACTAATTGACCAGTACGAGATGCACATCGAGCAATACTTTAAAAGTGATAACAATAGTTGGATTTTTTCTGAGTATGATGCTAATGGGACTATATCTTTGAAGTCTATTTCTTTCCAGTTTACCCTGGCAGATATTTATGATAAAGTTAATTTTGAGTCTGCTTAATTAAGCTTAGGGCTTACGCATAGAGCCAGAAACCGGGTTTTTTCGATGATTCTTGGTTGTGGTTCGCAGATTTTGCCAAAAACCCAGTTTCTTTGTCGGAGTGCGAACAGGCAAGATGCCTGTTCTACAACACATCAAGTCTCTTGTGGGGTGGGCCGGAGAGCCCGCCCTCAACTAACGAATAATAAAAACCTTGGAGAATGTTAACGAGAGACATCCTGGGAATTCCCACTCCCGTTCACCCACTCTAAAAACCCTTGAAATGAATTCTGTCGGGGTAGCGATTGTTCCGTAGCGGCGATCGCACATCCCAAAAATACCACGCTTCCCAAAATTGCCAGCAGCGGGAAATACTTACCCAGCCCAAAGTCGCGCTGAAGGCGAGCTAGCGGCCTGCTCTCGCGCCTGAGCATCTTTCCCACCGTCAGTTGTTTGAGACTAAAAGGATCGCGGACAAAATGACCGCTCCAGCTAATTACCATGTGGGAATGGCAGTGGGGACAGGTGAATAGTCCGCTGACCATTCCGACTGGGCCTACGACGCTGGAACGGTTGCAAATCGGGCAAGTGACAGAATGAGTGTTATAGGTGGGAGCGTTCATAACTGTTTTTCTTTACTAAAAACCAACAACCAGTTGAGAGTCTGCGTTAATGCCTAGGGCATAGACCTTTAGAGGCACTTTATCCTTAATTCCTAGTTTACCGCTCGAATCGGGTCGATCGGAGCTTAGGGCTTGGGAAAACCTTCAAATTGCCAATCCCGCAACGAGTGCAAGTCAGGAGCACAGGTGAGATTGTATTGCAGCGGAGTAACGGTTATTTTGTGATCGCGAATAGCCTGTACGTCTGTAGGAATATCATGGGGCACGGCCGGATCGGGGGTTTCTTCTACATCTTCTAACAATTCCCCAGCTAGCCAATAATAAGTTTTGCCGCGCGGATCGGTGCGTTTTTGAAATATGTCGAAATAGCGGCGAATGCCTTGACGGGCGATCGCCACTCCGGTAATTTCTGCTTGTGAGACTGCTGGTATGTTGACATTCAACAGCATCGGCTTCGGCATTGGCTGTTTTTCCAACTGTGAGAGCAAGCTGACAGCGAAATCCACCGCCGGCCCAAATTCCTGGGAAGTATAGCTGGCGAGGCTGAAAGCAATGCTGGGAATGCCTTCCATAATTCCTTCCATGGCTGCCGAAACCGTGCCCGAACAGATGATGTCCGTGCCCAAATTCGGCCCGTGGTTGACGCCAGCAAGTACAAAATCCGGCGGTTTGTCAACTAAAGCCCACAAAGCTAATTTCACGCAGTCGGCGGGAGTGCCCGAACAAGCCCAAGCTGTGACGGCGGGGTCAAAAATCGATTCGACAATTTCGGCGCGGATGGGTTGGTGCAATGTAAGGCCGTGCCCGGTAGCGGAACGCTCTCTGTCGGGACAAACTACACTCACAGAGTGCCCGTTGCAGGCTAGAGCGTTGGCGAGGCTGCGGATGCCTTGTGCAAAGATGCCGTCGTCGTTGCTAATTAAAAGTTTCATTCAAATTTTTGTAGGCCTGAGAATAATCTTAAACTAAATTCAAGTAGGGCGATCGCTCAATATTTAAGTCCCGTTAACTCTTGTCTAGCAAGTTTTTTAAGTTGGTTGTGATTCCGCAAGGGCGTTTTAATGCTGGGTTTGTTAAAAAATATTGCAGGTTTACACAGCAATGCACTAGCAATGACATACTGCTGATTATTATAAGTCAGTTAAATTTTTGATGGCAATTTTGTTGAATAATAAAACTGAGAACACATGAAAGATTTTCAAAATTTTTTATTGCCTCTAACCAAGCCATTTGAAATTAATTCGGAATTCACGGCAATTAATTCATAAAAATTAATACGGGATGCGGGAAACTCAGTGACTTCAGGGAGAGAGAGGGAAGCGGCTCGGGGGACTTCAGTCAAGAGTGTTCTTTCTTTCTTA
>JAYUGZ010000571.1:0-1487 GCA_043767465.1 Cyanobacteriota bacterium | reverse complement strand
AAAAAGGTTTATGTTATCACGACAGATACATTAGTTGAGAATCCGATCGTTGCTGATTGGGTTCATCGCTGCATCGAGCAGATAAAAATTAAGGCGGAGTTACTTCAATTACCATTCGAGGCACATCTACTAAAACCAGCCGTTAAGGATACATTTTGGAGCAATTTAATTGGGAAGGGTTATCCTGCTCCTCGAAATGGATTCAGATGGTGTACCGATCGATTAAAAATTAGTCCTGCTAATCGATTTATTCGTGAAACGGTGCGGATTAATGGTGAAACTATCTTAGTATTAGGTACTCGTAAAGCAGAAAGTAGCAAACGGGCGATGACAATGAAGAAGCATGAGAAAAATCGAGTTCGAGATTATCTCAGCCCTAATTCGCGTTTACCTAACTCACTAATATACACCCCGATCGAAGATTGGCGAACTGATGAGGTGTGGATGTACTTGATGCAATTCCCAAATCCTTGGGGTGGGGATAATCAAGATTTATTTACCTTATATCGAGGGGCTACGGCTGATAATGAATGTCCATTAGTAGTAGATACATCTACTCCTAGTTGTGGGGATTCTCGCTTTGGTTGTTGGGTATGTACGATGGTGACTAAAGATAAGTCAATGGAGGCGATGATTCAGAATGATGATGAGAAAGAATGGTTGCAACCGTTGTTAGATATTCGGAATGAATTGGATATACCTGATGATTGGGATCGGCGCGATTTTCGGCGCATATATGGTAAGGTAGAACTGTTTGAACGCAAGAAGGGTAAAAAAGGTAAGGATGGTACTGAGGTAGTCCCAATTCCAGGGCCATATACTAAGTTTTGGCGCGAACATTGGGTGCGACGAGTATTAGAGGCACAGGTACAAATTCGTCAAACTGCACCGCCAGATATGCAGGATATCACTCTGATTACTAATGAAGAGTTGTGTGAAATTAGACGTATTTGGTTGGAGGAAAAGCATGAGTTTGATGATAGTTTACCTCGGATATATGCGGAAGTTACTGGGGAAGTTTTCAAGGATCCACGGTTAAAACAGGAAAAAAATGGGATAGGTGGTGATGAATGGTCTATTTTAGAGGAGATATGTAGTGAGGATCCTATGCACCTCGAATTGATGACAAAGTTGTTGGATACGGAACGTCAACACGCTCAAAAATCACGGCGGGGGGTTTTTGAAAACTTAGAGAAGTGTTTTGATAGTAGCTCTCGCTCGAAGGAGGAGGCGATTCGACACGCTCATGAGAAGCGGGAGCTAAAGGAGGCTGCAAGTCAGGGTGATGTGGCGAAGGTAAAGCAGCTAACTTGGGCACAGATGAAGTATCAGGGGGCTAGTGAGGCGGTGGATGGTGGTGGTGGTGGAGCTAATGGCGATTGAAACCTTTGGCTATACTTTGGATGGGTACAATCTGAAAGTTTCAATCGTAGGATGTGTTGGCGTTATCCATAACGCACCACCCTACTGAATACCCAAAATACCCA
>JAYUGZ010000570.1:0-3901 GCA_043767465.1 Cyanobacteriota bacterium | reverse complement strand
CGAAGTCAATTAAAACTAATTTGCCGTCTGGTTTGCGCCGGATCAAGTTGGAGGGATTAACATCGCGGTGAATTACTCCCTGAGAGTGTACGAAGCCGAGAAGTTGTAATACTTCTTCCAATAGCGATAGCACTCGTTCTTCCCGCCAAGGTTGACCGGCCATAATTTCCCGATTTAGGGCGTGTCCGGGGACAAACTCTTCGACGAGGTAGAATTGATTGCTTTCTTCAAAATAAGCGAGTAAAAAGGGAATTTGATCGTGTTTTCCCAACTTTTCTAATATTTCTGCTTCTTGTTTAAATAAACGGTAAGCTGTTTTGAGGACTGTAGAAGTATTGCTGGGAGGGCGAAGTTGTTTGACTACGCATTGAGGGTGGCCCGGGCGGCGAGTATCGACAGCTAAATATGTTTGTCCGAAAGCTCCCGAACTGAGAATTTGCACTACGCGATAACGCCTGTCTAAAAGTTGACCAACCATGTTCATATCGATAATTGGGAATGGGTAACGGGGAATTGGTAATTGGTAATTGGGAATGGGTACCGGGGAATGGGGAATTGGGAATTGCGAATTATTAGTAATTGGTGATTTGGGCTTCTTCCTTCTTGCTGGTTGATTATTCATTTTTCGTGATGACTGATGACTGATGACTGATGACTGATGACTGATGACTAATAGTTTATTTAGGATCGTTCATTTGTGCTTGTGCGTTTTGAAAACCATCAGCTCTTCCTTGTTCTAGAAACAGGGTTGCAGCTTTCTGAAAATCATCGATCGCCCCAGCCCGATCTTTGAGCTGGCGGCGGACGAGGCCTCGGCTGTAAAAAGCGGTAGCATTGTTGGGATTGAGCCGTAGCGACTGAGCGAAATCCTCAACCGCTAAAGGGTAATTTTTGAGTTCAGAATACAGGGTACCGCGATTGCTGTAAGCTACGGCATCGCTGGGATTAAGCCGAATTGCTTGCGTGAAATCTTCGACAGCCCCGAGTTTGTCTCCCGAAGCCTCGCGAGCTAATCCTCGATTGCTGTATGCTTTGGGATTGTTGCCGTTAAGCCCGATCGTCAAACTGCAATCTTCGCTGGCCTTTTGAAATTGTTTTAAATTCAGATGAGCAATGCAGCGATTGTTATAAGCTGCTTCATCTTTAGGATCGAGGCTGATTGCTCTGGTACAATCTTCGATCGCTTTGTCGTAGGTTGCCAAATTTAAGTAAGCGCTGCACCGATTCGTATAAGCATCAGCTTGCTCTGGTTCCAATTCGATCGCCTTACTGTAATCTTCCATCGCTCCTTGATAATCTGCCAGATTAAATCTCGATCGACCGCGACTGTAGTAAACGCCAGCTTGTTTGGGGCTAATTTGAATTGCTTGGGTAAAATCTGCCATTGCTCCGGTTTTGTCGCCCGAGGCCGATCGAGCTAAACCCCGATTGCTGTAAGCTGTAGCATCAGTGGGATTGAGCCGAATTGCCTGAGTGTAGTCGGAAATTGCCGTGCGGAAGTCTGCCAAATCGTAGTAGGCTAAACCGCGCTGATAGTATGCCTCACCGTCGCTAGGATTCAGCCGCAATACTTGGGTAAAATCTTCCACTGCCCCCCGCTTGTCGCCGATGTCGCGGCGGGCCAGAGCTCGATTGTAGATGGCTTTGGTGTGGCTGGGATTGACTTTAATTGCTTGCGTGTAATCCTGTATTGCTTGCTCGGTGGCGCCGATGTCGTAGCGAGCGTTAGCCCGCGTGTAATAAGTGTCGGCATCGCTGGCATTCAGGGCGATCGCTTGGGTATAATCGGCGATCGCACCTGTTTTGTCGCCTTGCTGCGCCTTTGCAACCCCCTGGGCCAACAATTCTTTTGCCCTCGCCGGACTTTGACTCTGCCAAAAGTAAATGATGAGTGCTGTCAAGATTAAAGCGGACGGTATTGCAGCCCACAGCCACAGTCTGGTGGGGCGCTGTTTGCGCAGTTGACTCGTAGCCTGCCTGATGATAGTGGCTGGCGTTCGAGCAGCCTCCGAGGTTACGGCGATTTGTTTGAGATCTGCCAAAACTTCGGCGGCTTCCTGATAGCGTTCCTCGGTGTCGGAGTCCACCATTCGATCGATCGTATCTGCTAGCGCCGCCGAACAAGTCGCCCGATTTCGCCAGGGAATTTGGCCTTTGTTGTTTGAGGCACTCAATTCTGTGGGCGAGAGTCCCGTTACGGCAAGCTGGGCGATCGTACCGAGAGCGTAAATGTCGCTATTGTAGCGGGGGTTGCCGATGGATTGCTCGATCGGCACGTATAATTCCTGGGCCGCCAAATCCTGTTTTTTTCCCAAAGGCTTTTTCACAGAGTTCGGGGAGGTGGGCGCCAACAAATGACAATTAGCGAGTTCCGGGTTAATTTCTTTGTCTAAGCTAAAGTCAACCAATACAAATTTGCCGTCGGACTCGCGCCGGATCACTCTGTCAGGTTTTATTCTGCGGTGAATGAAGCCGTTATCGTGTATGAACACCAAAACTTCTAATATGGATGATAGCAGAGCAATTACATCATCTTCTGGCCAAGGTTCACCAGGTATAAGTTCCTGGCTTAAAGGTTGACCGGCAATAAATTCTTCAATTAAGTATAAACTTTGATTTTCCTCAAAATACGCCAATAATTCGGGGATTTTGTCGTGTTTACCCAATTTTTCAATTATTTCTGCATTTCTTTGAAATATAATTTTGACTAATTCTGGAGTTTGCGAACTTGTACCGGGAAGTCGCATTTCTCTAACCGTGCATTGCGGATACCCGGGACGGTGAGTATCTGCGGCTACATAAGTTTTTCCCACTTCACTTGAGTCTGTGACTTTAATGATGCGGTAACGTCTGTCGAGAAGTTGACCAATCATGCTCTGCCCTCTACCCTGTTAATCTTCGATTATCGCATGAAACCAGGATAGCAAAAAGATGTTGCTGACTAATTTAAGTTCGAGCAGGCCGTGAATGGGGCTTTCCGGGCGAGGGCTGTTCTGCAAGCCTCGCTAACGGATTCGCGAGCGAAGTCAAGCACGGCAGGCACACTCTTTTAAGATCTTGGAAAAACCTCGCTAAAATTGTTTATCCTGTCAATCAGATATCTATAACTTTTGAATCTGTAAAAAATAAAAATGTCTGAATCATTAACAAAAGGAGGAACGATCGCAGCGATCGCCACCGCCATAGTCCCCCAACAAGGCAGCGTTGGCATTGTACGACTTTCCGGCGACTGCGCCTTAAAAATTGCCGAAACTCTGTTTAGCGCCCCAGGACGGCAAATTTGGGAGTCTCACCGCATTCTTTACGGTCACATCCGCCGCCCCAAAACTCAAGAATTAGTTGATGAAGCTTTGCTGCTAATCATGAAAGCGCCACGTTCTTTCACCCGCGAAGATGTGGTGGAATTTCACTGTCACGGCGGCATTATGGCGGTGCAGCAAGTTTTGCAGTTGTGTTTGGAAAATGGCGCGAGATTGGCCGCGCCGGGAGAATTTTCGCTCAGGGCTTTTTTGAACGGGAGGCTCGATTTAACTCAAGCTGAAAGCATCTCGGATTTGGTGGGAGCAAAATCTCCGGCTGCTGCGCAAAGTGCTTTGGCGGGTTTGCAGGGAAAATTAGCCCAACCAATTCGCCAACTGAGAACAACTTGTTTGGATGTGCTGGCAGAAATTGAGGCGAGAATTGATTTTGAGGAAGATTTGCCGCC
The DNA here is from genome assembly GCA_043767465.1 of Cyanobacteriota bacterium. GTDB lineage: Bacteria > Cyanobacteriota > Cyanobacteriia > Cyanobacteriales > Microcoleaceae > Microcoleus. The sequence continues at coordinate 195 of JAYUGZ010000570.1, read as the reverse complement.
TTTAGATGAAGCCAAAACTTGTTTGGAAATAAATCATATTTTGGCGGAGTTGTCAACAATTTTGGCGACGGCAGATCGCGGTGAATTGTTGCGAAGCGGTTTGAAAGTGGCGATTGTCGGGCGGCCGAATGTGGGAAAGTCGAGTTTGTTGAATGCGTGGAGTAAGAGCGATCGGGCGATCGTCACAGATTTGCC
>JAYUGZ010000569.1:0-1489 GCA_043767465.1 Cyanobacteriota bacterium | reverse complement strand
ACTTCAGTAGATGCGCTGTAGAATGCTTGAATTGAGTACAGAAAATCTAAATTTTTGTTGATGCTTTGCTGTAATGTCCCATTCAGGCGATCGGCTTGTTGATGAAATTCAGCTTGCATTCGCTGATTTTCCCAATGCCAAACAACGGCCGCCGCTGCAAATGACAATCCCGTACCGGTGCAAAGAGTCAGCGCTGCTGGAATGTAGCGGCGGTATGACTCTAAACTTTTCGTCAGCGAATTAAACCAATTGTTCGCAACATTCATATTCTCAAAGCCTGACAGCGGAGTGCGATTCGTTTAAAGACTTCTGAATTTCCTTGATAACACGATCGACAGCTCAGAAACAAGATTTTATCAAAACTTGCGATCGCACAAATATGAATTTATCTTCATAAAGTCGGTTTCTACAAAAATATTGGTTTGCTAACCACAAGGTGCGCTTCGGCGTTGCTTAGTTAAGCCACTCGCACTTCGCGCACCTTACTTAGTAGCAATCCGCACCTTGGGTGAATTATCTCTTTAGCGACACAAAGCTTACTCATTAAAACTTCTACCTATTTTTAACTTTTTGCGATGTCATCTTTTTGCAAACCAAGTAGCAATTAGCACCCTATAAGATAGTACCGATTTCCTTCAAATAGACCCGCGTAAACGGTTCGTCATCCTCCAAAGTGTACTGTTCGATCAACCCCTGGCGACGAATAGAAATACTACTTCCTTCCCTCACTACAACAGTATCGTCATCAGTGCTTTCTCTGACCAAAATCATCTCAGTTTCCCCCGGATTATCCAGCACCACCATATTGCTGCCGCGATAAAACATCCCCTCAGCTTCCAAAACATCTTCGGGATATTCAGCAATTAACAAATCGAGCTTGGGATTCCGCAGTAAACCTTGCACGTTAAGATTGTAATTCTTATTCAAAACCTTTTCAGAACGGTTGACAAAAAGTCCAGCGCGACAAACAGCACCGATTGTCCAATCGGGATGCTGCAAAAGAATGTGGTCGATTGTTTCTTGCAGTTCGTGTACCGAAATTCTGTTGAAAGTAATAATCGGAATTCGAGCTGCTTTTCCCGATTCAAAGAAAGTTTCGATAATATGCGAAGGCACATCAACTCCTTCTCCGACAGCCGGGTTGAGGTGCATAAAAATTCCCGGCGCGGCATTGATTTCTAGAATCCCAAAATTGCCTGTTTTCCAAGATTTGGCGAGAGTTTCTGTTACTACATCAACCCCCAAACAAGTTAACCGAAAATGTAGGGCGATATCTTGAGCCAAAACTATGTTATCGGGGTGAATAGTGCGGGTAGCGTCGATGCTGACGCCGCCTGCGGAAAGATTGGCGACTTTGCGCAGAGCAACAGTGCGATCGCCCTCTAGCACGCTATCCAACGACAGCCCCTGTTCTTCCAGATACATTTCCATCGCTTCGTCGGACTGAATTTTGCTCATCGCCGAAGTTGGCGTATCCAAACGTTCGGGT
>JAYUGZ010000568.1:0-3903 GCA_043767465.1 Cyanobacteriota bacterium | reverse complement strand
GGAATCATCAAGACGCCGAACCAACCTACATAGAGGCGGTTGTCGGTTGATGTTACCCAGTTGCAGAATTGCGACCAGAGATTAGCACTTTCGCGCTGCTGTAAGGTTGCTGTCATTTGTTTATGATTGCTGTATTTGGTTGTCAATGTTCGGATGATGTCTCTATTATTAACGGTATCGTTAACGTTTGTAAAGGGGTGTAACGACAGTTTAACGGATGACTGCGATAAGGAAAGCTTATGAAAGGATAGAGAGGCGATCGCCCGAGGAGTTTGTTAAGAAAGTTGAGGGTTTTGCTTTCTGTGGGCCGGCTCGTGATAGCTTTCTGAAACCTGAAAGCGGGAAAGTCCGGTGTAATTCCGGCGCTGTGCCGCAACTGTAAAAGTCAGAATGCCGATTTCGGGGCGTGTTTTGCACGTTTACTTGTAGGTTCCCTGCGTCGCACGGGGAAGGAGATTATTTGTTAGCTTTGACTGATTTGCCGACTTGTCCGGGCTTATTCTCCGGTTCCCGCGCCCGAGACGGAATATTATCGAGGATGCGGATTCCGGGGGGAATTTTAAATGTACAGCAGTGTGGGTCGATCGCCAATTTAGTTGATCGCTACAGTACCGGCTGTTTGCAAATCACGAATCGCGCAAATTTGCAACTCCGAGAATTGCACTCGGAAATTCCCTCAGAAGTTTGGCACGATTTGCAGGAATTGGGATTAGCATCTCGTCGCGTTGAAGTTGACCCAATTCGCAATATAATGGCAAGCCCGACAGCAGGAATCGATCGCCAACAGTTACTCGATACTCGCCCGTTAGTTGCAGCTTGGGATAATTACCTGCAAACCCATCCTGAGTTATCGGAACTTTCCGCTAAATTCAGCATTGGCTTTGACGGCGGAGAATTGGTTTCGATTCGCGATCGCCTCAATGATATTTTATTAGTGGCCCAAAGGCGATCGACAAATTCGGAAATTATTTTTAGCCTGCATTTAAACGGCGTCGAGACAGGAATTATTATCGAACAATCGCAATGTATTTCAGTATTAGCAAGCTTAACTAGCGCGTATCTTGAATATACAAAAAGTCAGCCTCTAATTAATGGCAAAAAACCGCGTTTGCGTCATCTACTCGCTGATTGGGGCGCTGAAAGTTATCTCGAAAAAGTAGAGAAAAAATTGCCATTTGCTTTGTTGCGAAGGGCGATCAATCTTTCTGAAAGGGCGATCGCACCCAATAGCAATCTCGGCATTCATCCCCAACAACAATCCGATTTCTCCTACATCGGCATTGCACTGCCCCTAGGTAAGCTAGAATCAAAGCAACTGAGAAATTTGGCAAAATTAGCCAAAAACCTAGGCGGAAGCACCCTGAGACTTACGCCGTGGCAAAATCTGCTGATTTCTGACATCGCCAACTCCCAGGTTTTCGAGGTCGATCGGCAAATCGCCGATTTAGGATTGCACTCATCCGCAACTCAACTAGATTCCTGTTTAGTTGCTTGTGCCGGTAGCACAGGTTGTGCTTCCGCGATGACAGATACTCAAAGTCATGCCATAGAAATGGTGCAAGATTTAGCCAAAAAATTGCAGATCGATCGCCCAATTAATATTCATTTTAGCGGTTGCGAAAAATCCTGTGCTCAGCATTACCCAATTGATATCACTTTAGTCGGAATTCAGATTAAGCACGGAAATGAGATCATCCCAGGTTATGACATTTATGCAGGTAAAACAGATTCACCTTTTGGACGACAAATTTTCCCAGCCGTTAGTGTAGCCGGGATGCCCAGTGCGATCGCCCGAATGCTACAAATCTATCAGCGGTGTCGATCGCCCGATGAGTCATTCGGTGAATTTTGCGATCGAAGTGCGATTGGCAAATTACAACAATGGTTCAATCTTAATAAATCAGAATAAAAATTCAACGAACAAATAACCAATAACAAATAACCAATAACAAATAACTAATAACAAATAACCAATGCTTGACTACATCCGAGACGGCACAGAAATCTACAAAAAATCCTTCGCCACAATCCGCGCCGAAGCAGACTTATCAAACCTGCCGCCAGACTTAGAAACAGTCGCAGTGCGACTAATTCACAGTTGCGGAATGATCGACATCGTTAAAGACTTAGCAGCTTCCCCCGATGCCGCCACCCACGGGCGCCAAGCCCTCGCAGCAGGCGCACCAATTCTGTGCGACGCCCGGATGATAGCCGAAGGCATCACCCGCAAACGCCTACCCGCCGACAATCCAGTGATTTGTACCCTCTGGCATCCCGAAGTCCCGGAGTTGGCGCACCAAATCGGCAATACTCGATCGGCAGCAGCACTCGATTTATGGCTAGATAAGTTAGATGGTGCGGTTGTCGCGATCGGCAATGCCCCGACTGCATTATTCCGACTGCTGGAAATGCTAGATGCTGGAGCCCCGAAACCGGCCTTAATTCTGGGTTTCCCGGTAGGATTTGTGGGGGCGGCTGAATCGAAAGCCGAACTCGCAGCCAACAGTCGGGGAGTGCCATTTATCGCGCTACACGGGCGACGAGGTGGCAGTGCAATGGCAACGGCAGCCGTGAATGCGTTAGCGAAAGAGGACGAACTATGACTAAGACTACTGGTAAATTGTACGGATTGGGTATCGGCCCTGGCGATCCGGAATTGATTACATTGAAAGCTTATCGGATTTTGCAATCGGTGCCGGTGATTGCGTATCCGGCGATGGAAAATGGTAAGGTGCTCGCGCGGGCGATCGTGGCAGATTACTTACGCCCGGAACAAATTGAGATTCCGATGCCGCTGCCTTTTAGTCCAACGCGATCGTCTCAACCTTATTACGATATTGCTGCTGAGAAAATTGCCGCCCACCTCAGCGAAGGGCGGGATGTGGCGGTTTTGTGCGAGGGCGAGCCTTTTCTCTACGGCACGTTTATGTATCTGTTTAACCGTTTGTCGGGAAAGTTTACTACGGAAGTTGTGCCGGGAATTTCTTCGACGATGGCGAGTGCGAGTGCGCTGGGAGTGCCGCTAACTTATCGTAACGATGTGTTGAGTATTATGCCTGCGACGTTGGATGCGGATGTTTTGCGCGATCGACTGGCGCTGGTTGATGCTGCGGTGATCATTAAGCTGGGGAGGCACTTTGCGAAAGTGCGAGACGTGCTGATTGAGTTGGGACAGTTCGATCGCGCACTATATATAGAAAGGGCAACTATGCCGAATCAGTGCATTCGGGCGATCGCAGAAGTCGATCCTGCCGAAGTTCCCTACTGGGCGCTGGTGATGATTCCCAGCCAGCAAAAGTCTGTATCTTGACCCCACCAGACGCATATTTGCTTCACAACAGAAGTCGTGGATCTCAAACAAAGTTTACAAATCAGAGAGATCCGCCAGATTTAGCTCTGGAATCAATCAAAAATCTCCCATCTCTCATCTCAAATCAACTGACTATCCCCTGCCTGAAAGTATCCCGCTTCCAGGCTTATCTCTTTCTTGTCAATTCTTGGCTTTTTATCGGCAATTGCGATATAGATAACTCAAGCTTATAGCTTACATCAGTTAATCTGTTGTTACAGGTCTTTACAAAGCTTAGAATATCCTTTATATTTATTTACATGGCGGAACACAAAGCCGTCACGAACATTGAAAACCAAATAACGCAATCATAAACACATGACAGCCACCTTACAGCAGCGCGAAAGTGCTAATATCTGGTCGCAGTTTTGCAACTGGGTCACTTCGACCGACAACCGCCTCTATGTAGGCTGGTTCGGCGTCTTGATGATTCCTACCTTGCTCACTGCCACAATCTGTTACGTAATCGCCTTCATCGCTGCTCCCCCAGTGGACATCGACGGCATCCGCGAACCAGTTGCTGGTTCCTTGATGTTCGGTAACAACATCATCAC
>JAYUGZ010000567.1:0-9658 GCA_043767465.1 Cyanobacteriota bacterium | reverse complement strand
GTTGCTAATAATTCCTTTTTAATTTACTATGCTAAAGAGCAGTAAGTATTGCTTCCGGGAGATTAAGGCGCACATTGGCATCTAACGCAAGAGATATTCAAACTAGGAACCCGCCAAAAATTCGCCTTTCTGGGCGGGGTAAATGGCTGCGCCCGAAATATCAAGGGAAACCAGTTCGCTCAAACTGAAAATTTAGCGATGTATGCGACTGTGCGCCGTTAGTATTGAGAATTAATCTCAAGTCTGGCGGACAAGCAGACCCAAGCAAAAAGTTAGTAAAATCGATCGACCACCAGAACAGATGAAAGAAAACACACAAGAATACAGCCAACAAAACCAAAAGTCAAACCCCAGACATTTCGGGGCTTTTACCTTTTACGGCGAGACACCAGAAGTCTCTCAAACCGAAGAGGGCAGCACAGAAATTCGGCCAGACTCAGCCCAAGGTAAATTATTCCCGCTGGCGATGGCAAGCATTGGGGACAAGGTGCGGATCGTCAAACTTAAGGGTTCAGATGGTACTGTGCGACGCCTCATCGGCATGGGATTAGTCCCCGGGATCGAAGTTCAAATCGTCAGCAATTCTGGGGGTTCGGTGATTGTGGGGATTTGCGACAACCGCATCGGTTTGGGGGCGGGTATGGCACAGAAAATTATGTGTGCGAATTAGGGGCATTGGCCAAACAGGTCATTGGCCAAACAGGTCATTGGGCATTCATTGGACGTGAAAAAGAAGTTATTACCAATTACCAATTACTAATTACCAATTACTAATTACCAATTAGCAATTACTAATTACTAATTACCAATTATCAATAAAAAAATGAACGAAAAGAAGCAATTGCGAGATTTAGCTGTTGGCAGCACAGGCAGAGTAGTTAGCTACGAGAAAACAGCCCGCGGCTACAAAGGCAAATTGTTAGCAATGGGATTGACGCCGGGAACTGAATTTACTGTCACTCGCCACGCACCCCTAGGAGATCCCGTAGAAATTCTAGTGCGGGGTTTCAAACTGAGTTTGCGCAAAGATGAAGCCAATATCCTATTTGTAGAGGAGGTGGAATAATGGCCAAGCAAATTATTGGATTGGTGGGTAATCCCAACTGCGGCAAAACTACATTGTTTAATGCTTTGACAGGTGCTAACCAGCGAGTCGGTAACTGGCCGGGAGTAACAGTCGAACGCAAAGAAGGAAAATACCCTCACGACGGTTTAGTAATTACTATTGTTGACTTGCCGGGAGTTTATTCTCTTGATGCCGAAGACGGAGATACCGGACTCGATGAATTGGTAGCGCGAGATTATTTGCTATCTGGCGAAGCTGATGTGATTGTTAATATTGTTGACGCTTCTAACTTAGAACGCAATTTGTATCTCAGCACCCAAATCTTAGAGATGCGTGTGCCGATGATCGTAGCGTTAAATATGATGGATGTTGCTAAAGAACGGGATATCCGAATTAATGTTAGCAAACTCGCAGAACGCCTCGGCTGTATGGTAGTGCCGATGAGTGCTACGTCAAACGACGGAGTGCCTCTGCTGCGCGATGCTGTTAATAAGGCGCTACAAAAGCCGATCGTACCATCTAGCTATGTAGCATATCCGGCTGTACTCGAAGATGCGATCGCCCAATTAATCCCGCATATCGAACAGCACAGCCCCAACCGCACCGTAGATGCTCGCTGGACAGCTCTGAAACTCCTAGAATACCAGGATGAAGTCGCCCCGGAACTGGCCAGTACAGAACTCGAAAAAATCGTCGTCCCGCACCGCCGGCGAGTCCACGAAACCCTCGATGACGACTTGGATATTATCATCGCCGACAGCCGCTATACCTTCATCCATACCCTCACCAAAGGCGTAGTCGAATCTTCCAGGGAAGTCAAAACCAATGTTTCCGACAAAATCGACCAAATTGTGCTCAACCGCTGGTTAGGCATTCCGGTATTTTTGGCGGTAATGTACTTAATGTTTACGATTTCGATTAACGTCGGGGGCGTGTTTATCGACTTTTTTGACAAGTTCTTCGGGACAATTTTTGTAGACGGTTTCGGCGCTATTTTAGAAAGTATCAAGGCGCCTGGATGGTCGATCGGACTGCTGGCAAAAGGTGCGGGCGGAGGCATTCAAACTACATCGACATTTATCCCTCAAATTGGGATGATGTTCTTGTGTTTGTCAGCCCTCGAAGACTCCGGCTACATGGCGCGGGCAGCTTTTGTGATGGACAGATTAATGCGGTTTGTCGGACTTCCCGGCAAATCTTTTGTACCGATGATGATCGGTTTTGGGTGCAATATTCCCGGAATTATGGCGACGCGGACATTAGAAAATAAGCGCGATCGCACGATGACGATTATGATGAATCCATTCATGTCTTGTAGTGCCAGATTAGCCGTTTACGCCTTATTTTGCGGCGCATTCTTCCCAGTCGGCGGTCAAAACATGGTATTGGGACTTTACCTGCTAGGGATTTTAGCAGCAGTGTTCACCGGACTAATCTTAAAAAACACCATCCTGCAAGGAGAAGCTGCACCCTTTGTGATGGAACTACCGCCCTACCACATTCCCAAGCTTAAAGGCGTGCTGCTGCGGACTTGGGACAGATTGCAGGCTTTTATCAAAAAGGCCGGAATTGCGATCGTCATTATGGTAATTGTACTCGGATTCATGAACTCCGTGGGCACCGACGGTTCCTTCGGCAAAGAAAACAGCAAAGATTCAATTCTGAGTGCAGTTGGCCGTACAGTAACACCCGTCTTTACCCCGATGGGAATTAGCCAAGAAAACTGGCCCGCCACCGTCGGTTTACTAACAGGAGTATTTGCTAAAGAAGTAATGGTTGGCACCTTAGATTCCCTCTACACCGAACTAGGAGACGAACAAAAAGCAGCATCAGGTGGAGCACCTGAAAAAGCAGAAGAATTTAGCTTTTTTGGAGGTATCGGGAAAGCATTTCTCAGCATTCCAGAGAATCTAGCAAAACTTCCCGGTCAACTTTTTGACCCCCTCGGTTTAAGTTCCGCCAATATTACAGACCAAAAACAAGCAGCAGAAGCTCAAGGTATCTCTGGTAGCACCTACGGACAAATGTCTAAACGGTTTGGTTCTAATCAAGCCGCCTTTGCTTATTTGCTGTTTGTATTACTATACTTTCCTTGCGTCTCCGCAACAGCGGCACTTTACCGCGAAACTAACTTGGGTTGGACAATATTCGCAGGTGCTTGGACTACTGGTTTAGCTTACTGGACTTCAGTGCTTTATTATCAGGTGGCGACATACGCAGAGCATCCAGAATCTTCAGTGATTTGGGTAGTGAGACTAACAATAGCTATGGCCCTGACACTTGTGGGATTAAAAATGGCTGGTGCAACACGCACCAAACGGCGCGAAGTGATGAATTAATAGTTAGTATTCATTAGTTGTAGGGTGCGTCGCCATCGAAAATCCCTAAAGAAAGATCACAATCTCACAGCGACGCACCTTACAACATAGATTGACTCGGACAAGCGAAGTTCTAGCTGAGAGAGACTAAGAAATCAGTAATAATCTTACAAATAAATCAATCGTACATATCGTACATTTTGATTGTCTGTTGGGTGGGGGCGGGTTTACAATATTATTTATTTTTGCCATAAATTGTCTGTGAACCCGCCCCTACAAACCCTAAAATTATTAACCAATGAATTTACAAAAAAAACATCCCAAGATTCTGTAGGGGCCCGTGAGCCAACCATCTACATAAAAGACAAAAAATCTCATAAACCCGCCCCAACCCGACCACTATTCACATCAACATCTTACGACAAGAAAGGAGAAAAACCATGATTTTAAGCGATATCCAACAGTTTATTTCCAAAAACAAAAGAGCATCTATCGCCGATTTAAAACTACATTTTCGGATGGACGGCGATGCTTTGCGCGGAATGCTGAACCGCCTCATCCGCAAAGGCCGCATCAGTAAAATGGCAGAAGCTAAAAAGTGCGGCGGATGTCACAGTTGCAGCGACGATGCTACGGAGATTTATGTGTGGGTAAATGCGGATAAATCAGCATCCGTAGAGGAACCAGTCTCTGCAAGTTGTCATTGATCTCATGTTCGCTCAATTACCCGCAAACCTATTTTGTTGTCGTTTGTGCGGACAAAATATAATTTTAAATCAGCGAATTTAATAAGAACCCACGACAATTATGCTACAGCAAGCCTCATGAGTCGCCCTCCCTCTTCCTCTCTGACTCTGCGGCCTCTGCGCTCTAGAAAAGTTAATAAAAAAAATCTGGTTCACCAATCCCAGAGAATTAGGATACCATTTAATCAGACATCTGAATGTATGTTCAATGATTAAGTAGGTGGTATAAATAAACATTAGATGGGGAGAGGGCGGGTTTTGCTGGTTCAATATTTTTCATCAGGTTATTGCAAATAAAGTCATTAATCTATCTTAGTTGATTGCCTGATAGTTTTCATCGTTGGATGCGATACCTAAAATTTAAAATCTAAAACCCGTTGGCGACTGTGTAGAGATAGCCAAAAATTTAGTATTTCTTCCCCGACTTGTTCGGGATAGAAGTGATGGAAGAAATGCCGCCCGTCTGGACATTCCCAAAGCCGATCGCCTTTTTTCATAAATTTAGACCAGCGCCGCATCACAATAGGAGATACCACAAAATCCGTTTTGCTACTACATATCAACAAAGGTACTTCTACACCTTCATCGCTAGAATTAATCACCCTAAATAAAGAGTGAGGACAAGGAGAACAAGCCAAGTCATCCTCAAAATATGGTATAAATTTTTGATTGATACTTTGATTTTGGAATCCCAGCATATCGCTAACCATTTGAGTCAAAACTTGTTTACCACTCCAGGGAAAAGCTGAAAGATGGGTGTAGTAATGTGCTTGCCAATTAACAGCCGATGGCACACCCACACCTAAAAGTCCCAAAGAACTTACTTTCTCTGGATAGCGGCGCGCGTACATTAAGCCAACTAATCCGCTGGTACTGTGGCCGATGAGATGAATTGGGCGATCGCGCATTGTTAAAAAATCGTGCAAAAGTTCAACAGCCATATCTAAAGAGCAACCTTCGTCTTCAGTTTGTTGGTATTCCCATACTTGCACAGGTACAGAATCATTTAAGTAGGAAAGCAGGGAGCGATCGAAGCATTGCAAACTCGGACTTACACTTAACCAAAGCACATCATCTGAACTAAAATTCATCTATTTTAAGTTGGAGATATAGTTATTTATAGCTTAAGCATAACGTTTAAATGTAGGGTGCGCCACGCGCACCTTACCGCTAATACCAGTCTACAATCCAAATTCTTTCTTGAGTTGAGATACCCAAGATTTGACGCGCGCTTCCGTCAGATCGGATTGGTTGTCTTCATCAATAGCAAGACCCAAAAACTTGCCATTAACTACAGCTTTAGATTCATTAAAATCATAACCGTCTACCGGCCAGTGACCGACAGTTTCGCCGCCCTGTTCTGAGATTTTCTCAGCCAAAATTCCCATTGCATCCATAAAATTATCCGGGTAGCCTTCTTGGTCGCCAGTTCCCAAATAAGCTACTTTTTTGCCGCTAAAATCAATATCATCAAGTTCGGGGAAAAAACCTTCCCAGTCGCTTTGCAGTTCGCCGATATTCCAAGTCGGACAAGCGATGATCAGACATTCGTATTCGGCGAAATCATCATTGTCAATGCTGCCGATTTCGTGTAGAGTTACGCTATCGCCGCCAAATTCATCTCGAATCATGTCAGCGATAGACTCAGTTTTGCCAGTTGTAGTTCCGTAGAAAAGACCAATTGCTTTTGACATTTTTACTCCGAATGTGAAATTTGATAGTGCTTGAGATTTATTTTTTTTGAGTCAGAACTTGGCATTTCTTGCCTGCAATTCATACAAAACCAGTAGACGCGATTGTGGCTAACCTGAGAAATCAGGGAGTCAAGGCAGCAAGGACACTGTTTTTTCATCTGCTTAAAGTTGAAAATTCATCAACCAAGCTGACTCGCTCAGATCGGGGTCTGGTTCGCAGTCAATTAGTAATAGATTCAGCGTCGTTTGTACTTTTAGAGTGCGCGGGATGCCGGCGGGTACAAACACAAATACTCCCGGTGTTAAAGTGACTGTGCGATCGCACACCGTGAGAGTTCCCACTCCTTCTAAGACGGCTATGGTGACATCTGTGGAGTGATCCAGGTCGGGTATTTCTGAATTTTGACCCAAACTCATCACTTTTTGGCTATCGGCAGGTTGCCCCTCGCTGATTTGCGAGGCTGACGCGGAAACTATTGCTGCTGTCACGGTGATTGACCTCCAGGTACTATTAACTTCTGGTACTTATTGCGATTAATATTCAATAAGCTACCATGCAATTTAGATAAATTGTCAAGATTAAAATATTAAGATTTGTAACAAAAAGGTGGCTGCATTGGAGATAGTTGAGGAAAATACAGCCTTAAATTTAGACAGAGCGGTGGTTTTGGGTGATCGAGCTGGAAGGGGCGATCGGTCAAATCCTAAAATACTTGCAAATTATATGCAGTTATCTCTAAAAAATCGGGGCGGGTTAGAGAGGGATTTGGTCGATCGCACAAATCCGTCTACAACCCGCCCCCTAACCTGCATCACAGGGGATTTAAGCCCCCACCTTTAGGTGGATTGTTTTTAGGCTGGGGCTTAAATCCCCTGCCTAAAAACTTAGCTGTCAACTGTCACAGGTCAACTGTCAACTGTTAAGCTCTTCTGTCACTCCCGGAAAATAAAAATCGCAGCCAATCGATGAAACCGCTACTAAATGGACAATTAGCGATCGCTTTCCTGATAGAAACTCATATCTTAAGCCCCAATACTGAAAATCACTCTCTATAAGACTTTCAGCTTTTGCTTTAGTGAGAGTGACAGAAGAGCGCTAATCACAACAGTCAACTATCAACAATTAACCGACTAATTCTTCACCCCTACGCCCACATACATAATCGACGTATCCTCATTAATTTTGATTTTAAACAACCCAGACTTTTTGTAATCAACATAGTTAGCAAAATTAACTGTTAACAGTTGAGCTGCTTGTTTGAAAACTGCCCCCGAAGGAAATAGCTGCTTTCCACTTGTGAAATTTCCCCAAAAACCGTGCATCTCGGATAAAATGGCGCCCATTTCTCCAAACATATCAAAACCTTTAATTTCAATATTGCCGAAACCGGTATCGCCCATTACCGCAGACAGTTCCTCCGGGGTAATAAACTTTTCCCAATCGTGCACGCCTCGCTTAATTTCTTGCAAGATATTTTCCATGAGTCCAATCATCACGACTTGCGAGGAAAAAGTTCGGTTGATGGTATCGAAAAAGAACAGTCCCCCGGGTTTGAGAATTCTGTGTACTTCTGATACAACTTGTTTGTAATCAGCAACGTGTTCTAGAACATCCACGCAGATTACAACATCGAAGCTATTGTCACCGTAGGGCATATTTTCGGCAAAACCTTGTCTGTAGTCAATCTCAAAACCGCTAATCACTGCATGATTTATAGCTGCTTGAACGCACTTTTGGGACTGATCTATGCCAGAAACCACAGCGCCCCTCTCAGCCATAAATTCGCAGGAAAAGCCGCCGCCGCACCCGACATCTAAGGTTTTCAGCCCCCGCCAATTTGTCGCGTGTCTGTCGAAAAACTCAAATCTGGGTTTGTTGAGATGGTATAAGGCGTAAATCTTAGCATTTTCGTCCCACCAATTATCCGCATTTTCGTCGTAAAATTCTAAATCGTTTTTTACTTCTGTTTTCTGCACGATTTTTTGAGTCCTGATTAGTGGAATATCTAGCGGCAGTTGTCAATCGCCACAATTTTTGATTATAATACTTTTGGCATAATTTTCAACCAGATGGCTCGCGTTTCTATTATCATCCCCGTCCTGAATGAAGCGACTTGTCTGGAACGCACCCTCCGCCAACTGAGCATTCTCAATCCTCCGGCTTGGGAAATATTAGTGGTAGACGGCGGCAGTCAAGACGAAACAGTGGCGATTCCCTACGGGATAGCTGCGCTTCACGCCGTTTCCTCGAAAACCCGTGTTATTTTTAGTAGTATAGCAGGACGTTCCGCACAAATGAACCTAGGTGCAGAAACCTCCACAGGTGACATTCTGTGCTTCCTCCACGCCGATACTTTGGTTCCCGACGACATGGTAGCAGTCATTCAGAAAACATTGTCGGATGCCAAAATTTCCGGCGGCGGGTTTATCTCCCTGATGGCTGGTGCACAGCAAACAAGATGGGGTTTTTCCCTCCACAATTACCTCAAAACTTACTACGCGCCGCTGTTATTTCGACCTCATTTATTTGTCAAAGGATTGCGCCTGCTGTTTGGCGATCAAGTTATTTTTTGCCGCCGCACAGATTTTTGGGAATGCGGTGGTTTCGATGCTGCACTCCCAATTATGGAGGAGGCGGATTTGTGTTTGAAGTTGGTGCGCAGGGGTAAAATTAAGTTAGTCAATCGGGTTGTGGAAAGTAGCGATCGCCGAGTGGCGCATTGGGGCGAAGTCAAAGCAACTGCTATCTATCTTGCGATCGGGTTTTTGTGGGGCTTTGGCGTTTCAGCGAAGTATCTCAAGCAATTTTATGAAGACATCCGCTGAAACACCAAATGCCATTAAATTCCCAGAATGTACTGGCTGTATTTTTTGGGCAGAACTTTTTGCAACAGGTAAATAATTGCCAAACAACCGCACAAAGTTCCTGTCACTAGAAAAGCCAACTTCACTAGCGGATGTACGGGATCGAGAAATTTATAATACACTAACCCCACATATCTCACGACTGTCGAATCTAGGAGATATATCGGGAATGAATAAGCAGCCAATATTTTGACTAATCCTGATACTTTACTCGGAAGTGCGATACTTTTAGAAAATGCCAAGATCGATAATACGAAAAAAATTGCGTATCCTTGAGAAGATATTTTAAAGAAAGATCGTAGAAACCATCCCTCTGAATTAAATTCGGCAATTAGGTAATATTCCCAAATGCTCGCTAGATAAATCAGGATTGTGGCTCCTAAAATTTGAATTTTTCTGCGTTCGAGAAGTGGTTGAATTTTGTCATAGGTTGCACCCAAAAATAGACCTATTGAAAATGGCAAAATCCAGCTAAAAATCCAGCGCTCCATCAAAGGTAGAGGTATTGATATGTATTTGAGAGCGGTTAAGTAAAAGAATATTGTAAAAATTGTTTGAATTGTTAAACCCAAAGCCAAAACTTTTCTGGGTTCTAAAAATCTTAATTTCACTAGAAGCCACCACCAACCGTAGCATTGAATAATCACCACGATGAAGTAATAGGGAGGCATTACTGAGCCTGTCAGGATATCTCTGAGCAATGACAGTAAATCAAATTTTTGGAGCGATCCCAAATTATTTAAGATGTACAAAGTTACTGACCAAAACAGGTAGGGTGGTATAATTTTTGACAGTCTTTTTTTGACTATCTGTCCGGGATTATTTTGATTTTCCAGTTTGTTGGTGAGGAAAAAACCGCTTAGGAGTAAAAATGCAGGTACGCAGAAGAGTTGAAATGTATCTATGGAGACAAATAGAATTCTGCGATCGCGAAATGCCGAGAAGCCAGCATGAGTAATTACAACACTA
>JAYUGZ010000566.1:0-3905 GCA_043767465.1 Cyanobacteriota bacterium | reverse complement strand
GAGAGTGGGGGGGGTGGAAGATGGGGAGATGGGGAGATGGGGAGATGGGGAGATGGGGAGATGGGGAGATGGGGAGATGGGGAGAGTTGGGAAAATATTCCTTCTTCCTTCTTCCTTCTTCCTTCGCCCTTCTTCCTTCGCCCTCCTTGACTTATCGTAACAGTTGTGTAACTCCTAAAGTTTTATGATGATAGCAAATCAAATTTTCGGCCCAAAATCGGGACGCACTACACTTTAGAACCGGGGAGCAATAAAAAATGATGATGAAAGCACAAGATATTATGACAACAGATGTTGTTACGATTCGCGGTTCGGCAACGGTAGCTGAAGCAGTGGCGATGATGAACGAACTGTGTCTGCGTGCGTTAATTGTCGAACGCCGCCACGAACAAGACGCCTACGGCATTGTCACGGAAACGGATATTGTCTATAAGGTGGCAGCCTACGGAGTAGATCCGCACAAAGTCCGCGTCTTCGAGATTATGACCAAACCGTGCATTACGGTGAATCCCGACTTGGGCGTGGAATACGTAGCTAGGTTGTTCGCAAATACCCGCATCCGCCGAGCTCCGGTGATTAAAGACAAACTGCTTGGCATTATTTCGGTAACGGATATCTTGACAAAAAGCGATTTTGTTGAGAAGCCGAAAAGTGTTTTATTTGAGGAAGAAATTGAAAGCGCGATCGCGGATGCTAGAACAGTCTGTTCCCAGAAAGGCGCTACTTCTGCTGAGTGCGCGGTAGCGTGGGATATTGTAGAGGAAATGCAGGCTGAGGCCGCTCACCAGCGATCGATGAAGCTTGACAAAACGGCTTTTGAGGAGTATTGCGAGGATAATCCCGAGGCTGCTGAAGCACGGATGTACGACAGTTAATTTAGTTATTAGTTATTAAGGTTCGTAGTGAGGACTTTAGTCCTTTATAGATGCGGACTAAAGTCCTCACTACGAACCTTTTTTATTGAATTGCTTGAATGCACTCGGGACTGTCTTTGCTGGGACTGTTGACGATCGCACTTACGGCATTTGCTGTCATGGCTGCGGCAGTATAGGGCTTTAACAGCGACAAAACTTGCTGAGCGCTAACAGCAGGATCGAGCCACTCTTCCCATGCGGTGTCAGGGAGAATCACCGGCATTCGATCGTGCACTGGCTGCACAGTCTCGTTAGCAGCGGTAGTAATTATACTGCAAGATACAATCTTTTCTGCTTCTGGAGATTCCCAATTTTCCCACAAACCGGCAAAAGCAAAAGGTGCGCCATCCGCCGTTTGAAAATAATAAGGCTGTTTGTGTTTTAAGAGCGGCAGCCATTCGTAGAAACCATCAGCAACTATCAAACATCGCCTGTGCTTGATGGCGCTGCGAAAAGCAGGTTTTTCGGCTACTGTTTCCGATCGCGCATTGATCGTCTTACTGCCTATTTTCATGTCTTTCGCCCAACTCGGAATCAAACCCCAGCGCATAAATTGGAACTGTCTCTGCATTTTTTCAGGAGAAACTGTGACTGTCGCTACTGATTGAGTTGGGGCGATATTGTATCGCGGTTTGATGTCGGGAACTTCTGACAGTTTAAAGAATTCGGCGATGATTTGAGCTGGAGTATTTAAAGTGAATCTTCCGCACATAGTTTTTAATTGGTATTAACGCGGTTTTCTCTCAATTCCGGCATTCCGGCATTCGTCGGGAAATCCGGCAGTCCGGCAGGGGTTTAAACCCCTGCCTCAAAGCGAAAGTCGGTTAAAACCGACTGGAAAATTTGACGGAAATCTATATCTATCTTAGTCCTCTTTAAGAGGACTTTAGCTATGAGACAGGGGTTTTTAACCCCTGTCGGACTGTCGGACTAAACCCGTTTCTTATCTACGAGACATTGCTAAATTCCCGAACATTTGCCGACAACCATTCTTTCCGCAACTTTTCAATAGCTAATTCTTTGAATTTAGCTTCTACTTCAATCCAAGGAGCATCATAATAACAATTGGGCATATCTGCAATCAAGTCGCTGTGGCGCGGATCGGCAAAAAACTCTTTGCCATTTGATATGTGGACTAATTGTAATTCAGGAACTGACCAAGAAGTGCGGGCTGCTGCGAGCATTTCGGCGACGTTTGGATCGTCATAACTTTCTAAATGTTCGTGGATGACGTGGTGGTGCGCGTCAAAAACCATCGGTACGCCAGTATCGAGACAAACTTCTAAGAGTTCTGAGGAACTGTAGGCGTATTCGTCATTTTCAAAGGTTAAGCGCGATCGAATTGATTCGGGTAAATCGCGGATGACTGATTTGAGTTGCAAAGTGCGATCGCCCTTACCGCCGTGAATGTTCATCAGTGCATAGGGCGATCGGGGCTGTTGCAACATATCTAAAATTAAAGCATGAGTTGCCAGAATTTTAATGCTGTTTTCCACCACAGAAAGCTTGTCGGAACTGAGGACGACGAATTGATCCGGGTGGAGTACCAAGCGGATATTGAGGGAAATTGCGCGATCGCCCGTATTGCGCAATTCCTCAGTCATTGACCGTAGCACTGCTTCCCCCAAATCGGTATCTGCAAAAGGGAAGAGTGCAGAAGTCATGCGGTAGAGCTTAATCTCATTAGCAGCGCAGAAGTCGATCGCTTTGTCAAGCCGCTTTAAGTTGTCCGCATACAGTTCGCGCAAAATTTTTTCTTGTTCGATTTCTGTTAGCTGCAACAGCCGCTTCCGCGTGACTGTGCGGAAACGAACTGCATCGGAAGTCGTAATGCAGACTAATCCTAATTCTGGCTGTTTTGGACTTGATAACACTTGGTTAATATTGCTCATTCAAAATAATATCTACCTTGCATCTTATTTTAACATAGGTTTGATCGTTCGGACTTTAGTCCTGAATTTGGAGGGACTAAAGTCCCCACTACGAACCTTTTAACTCCGCAAGCGGCCCGATCGCATAATGCTAATAATCAACCAAAAACCCAAAAAACTCGCCGCCCCAAACAAACCGTTGCTCAAAAAAGATAGCTGAGCAGTTTGCGCGTTAGAAGAAATAATTGCCGCACCCACAATCAGCGAACCCACGACAATACTAAAAGAAAGTCGGTTCGCAGAATCACCCACAGTGCGGCGCAGCGGGTCGAGTTCTTTGATGCTCAAGTTCCACTTCAAAGTTTCCGAAGTAACCCGGTCTAAAAGCACTTCCACCTGTCGCGGAGATTGCAAAGATAAGCTTTTCAGATCCAGGGCTGTTCTCAGCAGAGCTTGCACCGGGTCATCTCCCAATAACTGACGCCGAAACATATCAGTCATCAGCGGTTTGACCTGCTCTACAATATTGAATCTGGGATTAAAAGAGCGCGCCAGTCCTTCCAAATTAGCTAGAGTTTTTGCGTACAAACCGAGATTGCTGGGAAGCCTGATTTTATTGCGTCTGGTGATTTCCAGCACTTCATAAAAAATTTCCGATAAGTTCATTTGCGACAAGCTGACATTGTAATACTTGCGCAGCATTCGAGCCAAATCATTTTCGAGAACAGCTAAACTTTTAGGTTGAGCAAATTCTGCCATTTGCAATGTTAATTGAGCGCAGCGCTGAGCGTCTAAATCGACAATTGACAGCAACATTTCTGTCAAATTCTGTTGGGTGCGCGGGTCTAATCTGCCGACCATGCCGCAGTCGAGCAAAGCTATCCGGCCGTCTTTGAGATAAAATAAATTGCCGGGATGCGGGTCGGCGTGAAAGAATCCGTCGATATACAACTGTTGGAAGAAAACGCGGCAAAGCAGGGTTGTAATTTCTTCGCGTTCGGCATTGATATCTCCTTTGTGACCAATTCCTTGCAAATCGCCTAACAAAATTGGCACTCCGTTCAGCCATTCCATTACTAAGAGTTTTTTTGTGGTCAACTCCCAGTGAATTTCTGGTAGC
>JAYUGZ010000565.1:0-1492 GCA_043767465.1 Cyanobacteriota bacterium | reverse complement strand
AAAGAAACCGATTTTAGGGCGGTTTTTGGCTGGGAAGATGACCCGTACCGCCGCAATTTTGCGATCGGCAAACCGATTGACATGGACGTTGCTGTGTGCTTGGATTTAGACCGATTCGTGGAACGCAGCAACGGAGTTTTTGGCAAGTCGGGAACGGGAAAATCTTTTCTAACTCGCCTGCTGCTGTCGGGAATTATTCGCAAACAAGCTGCGGTTAATCTAATTTTTGATATGCACTCGGAGTACGGCTGGGAAGCGGTTTCGGAAGGGAAACAGTTCAGCACTGTCAAAGGTTTGCGGCAGTTGTTTCCCGCTCAAATTCAGATTTATACCCTCGATCCAGAATCGACAAAACGCCGGGGAGTCCGCGACGCTCAAGAATTGTTTTTGAGTTTCGATCAAATAGAAGTGGAAGATATCGCGCTCGTACAGAGAGAGTTGAATCTGTCGGAAGCTAGTATCGAAAATGCGATTATTTTGCGAAACGAATTGGGCAGCGGTTGGATTAACAAGTTGCTGGAAATGACCAATGAAGATATTTCGATGTTTTGCGAAGAGAAGCGGGGAAATAAATCTTCGATTATGGCTTTGCAGCGGAAGTTAGAGCGTTTGAACGATTTGAAATACATTCGGAAACGCTGTCCGAAAAATTATGTAACTGAAGTTTTGCAGTGTTTGGATGCTGGAAAGAATGTCGTAATTGAGTTTGGTTCGCACTCGGATTTGCTGTCGTATATGTTAGCAGCAAATGTGATTACTCGTCGCATTCACGCATCTTACGTGCGGAAAGCAGAGAAGTTTTTGATGAGCAAAAATCCGTGCGATCGCCCGCAGCCATTAGTGATTACGATTGAAGAAGCTCACCGCTTTCTCGATCCGGCGATCGTCCGATCGACTATTTTCGGTACGATCGCCCGCGAAATGCGAAAATACTTTGTCACCCTGCTGATTGTAGACCAACGCCCGTCCGGTATCGACGCCGAAGTCATGTCGCAAGTCGGAACCCGCATCACAGCCTTGCTAAACGACGATAAGGACATCGATGCTATCTTTACGGGTGTTTCGGGAGGGCAGAGTTTGCGATCGGTTTTAGCTAAACTCGACTCGAAACAGCAAGCTTTAGTTTTGGGGCACGCCGTACCGATGCCGGTAGTTGTCCAGACTCGTCCCTACGATGAACAATTTTACAGGGAAATCGGCGATATTGATTGGCAAGAAATGCCTGACGCAGAGGTATTTGCAGAGGCTGAAGCTGCTAAAATGGATCTGGGGTTTTAGTTGGGATGTGCGATCGATATAATTGATATATCCCAGTAATCTAAAATCTAAAATCCTATGACCAATACTCCGGACACTTTTGGGAACTTAGCTGCAAGGCTTGTAGCTTATGTCTTGCTGGATTAGACCATTTTATTCAAGTTAGCCTTTTGCCAGACTTGAATAAAATGATACCAGAGGATAGAAATCCTTGCCATACGGTGGTTCCAAGCAC
>JAYUGZ010000564.1:0-3907 GCA_043767465.1 Cyanobacteriota bacterium | reverse complement strand
TGATAAAATCCCGGTGCAACTAGAGATAAATCTCCCGCTGTTTTGCCAGAGAAAAATCCGCTGAGATTTACGCGATCGTAAGCAACGCGCGGTTCTTCGCAAAAAGTAATTAAGTTCCAGTGTTTGGCAGCATCCGAACTCACCATTAACTCTAGGAACTTGTGACCTACCATGCCATTGCCGATTACAATCAGGTTTTTTTTGGCTGTCATTAGAATCTCTTTTATCCTGTTTATCAGTCGTTGACTTTATTAATATAAGACTTTTTTATAATTTTTTGTATGTATGGATACAAAAAATTAAATTTTATGCAATTGTCGAATGCTGCTGATTGCATTTTTGCATGAGGTCTGCTGACAGTTGATAGTTGACAGTTGATAGTTGACAGCGCTGGAGATTGTTCGCTAAATATCCACTGTCCACTGTCCACTGTCCACTGTTTAAGCTCCCATACCCGAATACTGCTTCAAACCCTGCCGCCACAGCCAGCGATTCCACACAAAAAACACCGCACCCCAACCCAGCATCACCAACAAACCGCGGCCAACATCTACTGGCAATCCTATTAAGATTGAAGCGGGAAAATTAATCAAATAAGGAAACGGTGTCCACAAAACTACTTCGCGCACGGGTGCGGGAAACACTTCTAGCGGCGCGATAAGTCCCGATAAAAATAAGTACATTAAAAACCAGAATTGCTCGATCGCACTTGCCCGCTCTATCCAAAAAGCAAACAGCGCAAAGGTATACTGGATCAGGAACCGCAAGCAAAAAGCTAAGACGAGAACCAACACAAACAGCAAAAACCTGCCCAAACTCGGCAGCCAAAAAGCCTGGGGATAAAGTGCAAAAAACAACAGCACTAATCCGAATACAAACGGCAGCCTCGCAAACCTTTCGGAAACATGAGATGCGAAGTGATGCCATACAGGATCGAGAGGCTGCAACAATCTATTAGATAACTTACCTTGCACGACTTCCTTTTCAAACTCCCAAATCACCCAAACCACATTTGTTTGCCGTACAATGAAAGCTGCTAAAAAGTAACGGGCAAAGTCGATCGCCTTTAGCCCAAATTGACCAGTTTGTGACGCCTGCATCCATACGCCCATTAAAATAAACGGCAAAGCTCCCGACAGCGCCCACAAGAATAATTCTGCCCGGTATTCGAGCATATAAGCATAGTAGGTAACTAGCAAAGTTTTAGCAATTCTGATGATTTTTTTCATATAGCGCCTCTCGGTAAATCGTGTAAATTTATAGTTATATCGTGTTCGTTGAATTCCCCGCGATCGAATTCTGTCGGTGGGTGGGGGCGGGTTTATATATCTTCTAGATGTGAATTACAGATTGTTGGCGAACCCGCCCCTACAATTCTTGTGGTTAATTTAATTTCACCCAAGTTTTATGCTCGTGAATTACACTTTTCCAGTGCGAAAAACGCGACCGATAACCTCTTCAATGGGCGGATCTGTAATAGTCAAATCTATCACTTCCAACTCTGCCAAAATTTTAGATACGCTCACCGTTAGCTCCTCCCGTTTGACCAAAAACCGCACTGAATTACCTTCAATTGATTCTACCTCGCCGTAACCAAAAGCGCTATCTTTTGCCAGCGGATGAGCTAATTCTACCTGAACTTCTCGATAAGGTGCAAACCTGTCGAGCAATCCGTCCAAACCGCCATCATAAACTAATTGTCCTTCATGGATCAACAAAATGCGCTTGCACAAAGCAGTAATGTCAGCCATATAGTGACTTGTCAAAAGCACAGTTGCTTGATAGCGCTCGTTATATTCCCGCAGAAATTGCCTGACACTAAACTGTGCGTTGACATCCAAACCTAACGTCGGTTCATCTAAAAATAATACCTCCGGCTGATGCAGTAGCGCCGCCATAAATTCAGCTTTCATCCGTTCCCCCAAAGACAGCTTTCGTACCGCCTGATTTAGCTTGCCTTCTAGTGAGAGCATTTCTGTCAATTCTCCGACTCGTCGCCGATAATCTGCATCGGGAATGCCGTAGACAGCGGCATTGATTCGCAGAGAGTCGAGCACGGGTAAATCCCAAATTAACTGCTGTTTCTGCCCCATGACTAGGGTGATTCTTTGCAGAAAATCTGCTTCGCGGCGGAAAGGAGTGCGATCGCATACACTGACAGTACCATCAGACGGATAAATCAAACCAGTCAACATTTTCAGCGTCGTAGTTTTGCCCGCACCGTTAGCGCCCAGAAACCCCACCACTTCCCCCGGTTCGATACTGAAAGAAACGCCCTCAACCGCTTTGATATTGCGGTAAGTGCGGTTGAAAAAGTGCTGCAATGTTCCTTTCATTCCCGGTTCTTTAATCGCTACCGGATAAACTTTGCTCAAGTCTTTAACTAAGATAATTGGCATGGGATTTACTTTTAACTTTTATTTTAATCTGCGATCGCGCGATCGGGCTTGTGCCAAGATGGAGCAAGCTGTAGAATATTACAAGATATCCATTACCACATCGCACAAAATTTACAACTATGGTACTCAAACCCGATACTTCCGGCATCTCTCGTTTGGTAGGAGACAATACTCCTGAAAATATTACACTTACACCCGGACAACTTGCCAGTTTTCCTGGGGGAGTTTGGATGCTGGGTGGCAATGATACTGTCAGGGGCTCATCAGATGCAGAACGGATTTTTGGCAACGATGGTAAAGACAGTCTGTTAGGCGGTGCAGGCAATGATTCTATTTACGGCGGCAAAGATGATGACGATATTTTAGGAGAAGCTGGCAACGATTTCTTGACAGGAGATAGAAATAGCGATTTCATTGATGGCGGTGTGGGAAATGATTTGCTGCGCGGCGGACAAGGTGTTGATTTGTTAGTCGGCGGTGACGGGAACGATACTTTAATTGGCGACAGAGATGTCGATATTTACAAAGGAGGTGCGGGCAGCGATGTGTTTGTTTTTAGAGTCGATCAAGCGGGTATCAAATCTGCGGGATTTGAACTTCCTGATGCGGTAATTGTGGATTTTGACAAGTCTAGCGATTCGATCGGAATTAGCGTCGCTTTTGCCAGCAGCAATATCACCTTTGAACAAGTAAGTTATAGCTTGAACGATCCGAGACTGCTGTTGCTCGATCCTAACACTATATCGGGAGGAACGAGTTTGCTAGCCAAGGGTGGCATCTCGCAGCAAAGTCTCGATCCAGATGGCAACGGCCGTGTGGAAGCTACTAATATTAGATTCGGTGTTACTAATGCTTTGTTAGGAACTGTGTTGAATGTGACTCCAGCAGATTTAACTGGCCGTTTGATTAATGCTAGTTCTTTGCTTTAATTCGTAGGTGTAGGGTGCGCAATGCGCGCACCTTACCGATTATCCACAATCTAGCTGACCGTCAAAACTGCGCGGTAGCGCACTTGATTTTCGCGGACTTTCTGCATTGCTTCATTCGCTTGTGCGATCGCAAAAACTTCGACAATCGGCTCAATCGCAAACTTATCTGCGATCGACAGCATTTCATTAATCATAGCGCGACCGCCGATCGGAGAAGCCATAATTCGGCGGCGCTTTGCCAGCAGCGAAGATAACGGAATGCTCAAAGGTGCGTCGGGAACTCCGACAAAAGCCAGCACGCCATCAGAATCGAGACAATCAATGTAGGGAACCCAATCTAAAGCAGCAGGAACAGTGCTTAACAAAATATCTAATTTGCTGCTGGGCGCTTGAGGAACTTCGCCTTTTCCTACTACAATAGCTTCGTCTGCTCCCATTTTATGTGCAAATTCTGCCTTATCTTGGGAAGTAGTAAAAACTGTAACGCGGTTGCCCAATTTTTTCGCAAATTGCACCGCCATGTGCCCCAAACCGCCGATACCGAGAATGCCAATTTCTTGCCCGGAACTCATCCCCGCA
>JAYUGZ010000563.1:0-9678 GCA_043767465.1 Cyanobacteriota bacterium | reverse complement strand
TTTCTTTTTAGCCATTTACTGAGTCCTGAAATATTCAACTGGTGTACGGATTTTTTCTCGGTTGGTTTTTGGTTTGACCAAGAAACTTTAGCTTTATAGCTGGTCGTAAAACCATATTACACCGATCGGCTCAATTGTTAACCACTATTATCTAAATATTTTTAACAAGGTGCAGTCTTTCTTGAGGAGTAGCTGCAAGGCAAGCGAGCAATCTCTAAACTCGGTAGCATAAGCTATCAGCTATCAGCTAGCTGAATATTTGCCCCAATCTTAAAATCCCATGAAGTTAACCACACGCGGACACTACAGTGTCAAAGCATTACTGGATCTAAGTTTGCAACCTCGGTTCGGGCCGACATCGGTGAAATCGATCGCTTCGCGACAGGAGTTACCGGCTCCATATCTAGAAAAATTGCTGATTGAAATGCGACGAGCCGGTTTAGTCCAATCAGTTCGGGGCTCCCAAGGAGGATATCAATTAGCCCGGGAGCCGGCTCAAATCTCTTTAGGACAAATCTTAGAGGCTGTAGGGGAAACTATTGAACCTTTACCTCGACATTCTCCCGACGCCACCCAAGCAGAGGACTGGGTAACATTCAGTTTGTGGAACCGATTGCACAAAAAACTTGCCGAAGCGCTGTACAGCATTTCCCTGGAAGACTTATACTATGATGTCCGCAGTTGGCAAGCGGCTCTTGGGGAAGAAACTAGCTTTATCATTTAAATGTTAAGTTCATTTATTCGATCGCCAGCTTGCACACATGGACGAAACACTTGTTACCTACTCCGGTGGCTGTCATTGCGGTGCTGTCCGGTTCACAGTCACGGTTGACAAACACTCGTCATCTGACTGCAACTGCTCTATCTGTAAAAAGAAGGGATTTTTGCACCTAATTGTGCCGCCGGAACGTTTTACATTAATGTGTGGCGAAGATGTTTTGACAACCTATACGTTTAATACAGCCACTGCTCAACATACTTTCTGCCGGATTTGTGGCATTCACTCGTTCTATCGCCCCCGATCGCATCCCGATCGCTTCGATGTCAACGTCCGCTGTCTTGACTCAGATGCCGTTTCCGAATTTAATATCCTACCCTTTGATGGTGTTAATTGGGAGCAGAACCTGCACTTGCTGGGCGACGAAAGTAATCTCAGCATTTAAAATCTGCCATCAAAAATCCAAGTCCGCAATGGTAACAGCAGTTAAAACCTGCGCCGTGCTCGTTCCTGCTGCTGGTGGGACGGACTATCAAGTTTGACACAATATATAACGATGCCGGAGCAATTTGCTGTTTTAATTTTAGCTGCGCTATTGGATTATGCGATCGGCGATCCTTGGGGTTGGCCGCATCCCGTACAGGCGATGGGTAGGGCGATCGACCTTTATACTCGATTTGTCTTTAATATCTGGTACAATCCCGCAGACAAAATGGCTCCTGCGGGCGATCATCCCGCAGGCGACCGGCACAAACTGCTGCTGCGATGTGCTGGTACAATACTAGCGGTCGGGCTGATTCTAGGCAGTTATACTGTCAGTTGGTCGATCGTGCTTGCTGCTAGTTGGGTGCATCCTCTGTTAAGTATTGCCCTACAGACCATCTTGCTGGCAAGCTGTTTTGCAGGTCGCAGTTTGAGGGCGGCGGCCCAAGACGTGCTAGCACCTTTAAATGTTGGAGATTTAGTCAAGGCGCGAGAACGGTTGAGCCTTTACGTCGGCCGGGATACCGAAAACTTATCCGAGCCAGAAATTCTGCGAGCACTGTTAGAAACAGTAACAGAAAATGCAGTCGATGGCGTGACAGCACCGCTATTTTATGCCTTAGTTGGGTTCGCTCTGCCGCATCTATTATTGAGTTTTACTGATTTGCCGATCGCTCCTAACTCGATGTGGGCGAGCGCGATCGTTCCCTGTGCGATCGCTTACAAAGCAGCCAGCACATTAGATTCTACTGTCGGCTACAAAGAAGCGCCATACACAGATTTAGGATGGTTTAGCGCCAAACTAGATGACGTGCTGACGTGGATTCCTTGCCGGCTAACAGTGATTACTTTAGCCCTGATATCTGGAAAACCGACGTACATTTGGCAGATTTGTCAGAGAGATGCTGTGAAAGATGCCAGTCCCAATTCCGGTTGGAGCGAGTGCGTCTACGCCGCCATCTTGGGAGTACAACTAGGAGGGATGAATTCCTATCGCGGAGTTATCAAACACAAACCGCTGTTAGGCGAGCCGATTCGCCCGATCGCCCCGTCACAAATTTGTCAAGCTTGGCAATTAACTCGGTATTGCTTTCTGATTTGGTTGGGACTATCATTGCTTGTTTATACTGTATGGTGTTTTGTCCGCTAATCATGCTGACCTCACCTAGCGACAAGTACAGGGCCGCAGATTCATCTGTGAAATCAATTCTGCAATGTTGTGCAATCCCAAATCTCAAGTTGTGCGATCGATCGACAGCAACAATCAGCTCCCAGCAAAGCAATGACTAAAATCATCAAAATTTTATCCCCGGATGAAGTGAGGCGCACCCTCACCCGCGTCGCTTCCCAGATTGTCGAAAAATCAGGAGATCCGTCGGAGTTAGTGCTGTTGGGGATTTATACTAGAGGAGTGCCATTAGCTCAAATGTTGGCAGCTCAAATTGAAGTCCTCGAACAAGTCAAAGTATCCGTAGGCGCTTTGGATATTACGTTTTATCGAGATGACTTGGATCGAGTTGCGCTGCGGACGCCGGAGAAAACAGAAATTCCTTTCGATTTGACTGGCAAAACTGTGGTGTTGGTAGATGACGTTATATATAAAGGCAGAACGATTCGAGCAGCTTTGAATGCGGTAAACGATTACGGGCGGCCGGAGAAAATTTGGTTGGCAGTATTAGTCGATAGAGGGCATCGAGAAGTACCGATTCAGCCGGATTTTACAGGTAAAAAGTTGCCGACGGCAAAAGAAGAACAAGTTAAAGTGTATGTTCAACAGTACGACGGGCGCGACGGAGTGGAATTGATTAAGCGTTGATATCTCATTGCTCGCGAGTCGATCGACTGGCGTGTCTAGTTCGCGATCGTACCCTAGCCTCAGAAACCCGGTTTCTTCCTATATTTTTCGTGACAACTCACAAATTTTTCGTAGAAACCCGGTTTGTAGCCCCGTAAGTCCCAGACTGGTATCTGGTAAGCAACGGGGTTTTGAACCTGCGCGGGGGGCATCTTGATGTATTTAAAATCGGCAGTGCAGGAGTTGAACCTGCCTGGGGCGAATTATGAGTTCGCTGCCTAAACCGCTCGGCCAACTGCCGTTAAATCGATTTATTCGATCCAACTAGAAACCAATTATAACATAATTTCCCAGTCCGTGCTAAAACTAGAGAACAAAAATCAAAATCTTTAGATCTGCCTAACCCCGATCGCCTGCGCCGCCGTGCGTGCCCGAGCCGATCTACCGGACAAAGCAGTTTCTATTCCCTCGGCATAAACTTATAGGCAATGGCAGTGAATTCGACGGTAGTGCTGACTCTAATTCTGCTGACTCTGATGTTTGGAGCAGGTGTGACGAGTTCTGTTTGGGGATTTACTATAGGTCGGGAAGCCTTGAAAGGAACCACTCAACCCGATGTTCGCCCCAGCAACAATGCTCGCAGCGGCAAGCAGGGAAATGTGGCTAGCAAAGACCAAGTGAGTATTTTGAAAGAAAAAGACATTCTCAAAACCGTCAAAGCGCGGGTAGAAGGTCGCGATCCTGAGAAAACAACAGCTCCAGCAAATACAAAAGCCGACAAAACAGGCTCTAAATCAGCCACAGCCAAAAAACCGGGCGCGTCAAATGCCAGCGCCAAGTTTCCCCTGAACAGTCGCGACGGGGGAGTAACCCTGGAAGTGAGCGCGGCCAGTCAGCGCAGCAACTCGATGCTGCTAGACGTGAGCATGAAAAATGAAGGCTCTCAAGCTGTGAGATTTCTCTACAGTTTTTTGAACGTCACTGACAATCAGGGCCGGGCCCTGAGCGCCACAGCCGAGGATTTGCCGGCGGAACTGCCGCCCAACGGGCAGGTGTTTTACGGTACGGTGAGTATTCCCACAGCTTTGCTAGAAAATGCGAAAGAAGTTTCGCTGACGCTGACAGATTATCCAGGTCAAAAGCTGCAATTGCAAATATCTGGCATTCCAGTGGCGAAGTAAGACAATCAGGAGACCAAACCTCCAGACGGATTCTCAGGTTGATCGATCGAGAAAGTTGTTCTAGGGAGAATTGTGTCACTTTTAGGGGCGAGAGTGCAGGAGATATCTGATTTACCCGCGATGAGTTGGCCAGAGGTGCTGTCGCGGTTGCTGTCAGTGCTGCTGCTGATTGCGATCAATGCTTTTTTTGTGGCCGCTGAGTTTTCGATGGTGACGGTACGCCGATCGCGCATCAATCAGTTAGTTGAAGCCGGCGATGTTCCGGCTATAACGGTGCAATCTTTGATCCAAAGTATCGAGCGCTTGCTCTCGACAATGCAGTTGGGAATCACTCTTTCTAGTTTAGCTCTCGGCTGGATTGGAGAAGAGACGATCGCCGTGCTAGTCCGAATGTCGATCGGCTATTTGCCGCTGCCAATTTATATCAAGTCGGCGATCGCCCATTCTGCGAGCATATCAATAGTAACTTTTTTCCTGCTAGCTTACCTGCAAATCGTACTCGGCGAAATCCTGCCCAAATCTGTAGCCTTACTTTATTCCGAACAGCTAGCCAGAAGTTTAGGGCCTCCGAGTTTATTGATTTCCCGTTTGTTCAATCCCTTTGTGTCGTTTCTCAATCAATCGACTCGATCGCTCTTAAAGCTTGCGGGCCTCGAATACGACCTCACGCACCAGCCAGTTACTCCCGAAGAACTGCAATTAATTATAGCCACTTCCAGCGAATCAAGCGGCTTGGAAGCAGAAGAGCGAGAATTGCTCAATAACGTGTTTGAATTTGGCGAAGTTTGGGTAGAAGAAGTGATGGTACCCAGACCGAGTATTGTGGCACTTTCAAAGACGGCCACCTTTCAAAATTTGCTTGAAGAAATAGCGATTTCCAATCATTCCCGGTATCCCGTGACGGGAGATTCTTTAGACGACATTATCGGGATTATTGACTTCAAACAACTGGCGAAACCCTTAGCTCAAGGTTTACTATCTCCCGACACGCCAATTGTAACGTGGATGCGTGCGGTGAGGTTTGTGCCGGAGATGATGCTGCTGGGGGAATTGCTGCCTTTGATGCAGCGTTCGTCGTCAGAAATTGCGATCGTTGTCGATGAATTTGGCGGGATTTCTGGGTTGGTGACGCTGAGGGATTTGATAGCGGAAATTATCGGCCGCAGCTACGAGTCGCGCGACAGTAAAGAAGTTGCTTTGCAAGTATTGGACGATCGCACTTTTTTAGTGCAAGCGCAGTTAAATGTCGATGATGTGAATCAAATATTGAATTTGGATTTGCCAGTAGCTGACGAATATCAGACAATCGGAGGTTTTTTGAGCTATCAGTTGCAAAGAATGCCGGCTGTCGGCGAAGTTTGGCGCTGCGAAAATGTGGAACTCACGGTGGTTTCTGCGTGCGGGCCGCGCTTGGATCAAATTCAGATTCAGTTGCTGTCAGGGGCTGCGGGCGATCGAGCTTTGAGTGAAGTTGCAGCCGTGGGTGAGGAAGTTGTGGCGAAAGGGCGATCGAATAGTGGGTTGAGAGGTGTGGCGAAGTTTTCTAGTTAGGATTGGGATGGGGAGGGCGCTCTTGACCTGTGACAGTTGACCTGTGACAGTTGACCTGTGACAGCTACCTGGAAGGAAGAGGATTGAAGCAATGAATAGTCTTCTTTTAATTTCTCCCTCAAAGGGTTCCGGCTTTAAACCAATTCTTTCTGGTAAGGAACCGGATCTTGCAACCCCAATTCCTCAAAAGCCGCCAGCCGCAGCCGACAAGAATCGCAAACGCCGCACGCAGTTTCGCCGCCTGCATAGCAAGACCAAGTTTGCTCCCAAGGCACTCCCAACTTGTTACCTAATTCAATTATTTCGGTTTTTTTAAGTTCGATCAAAGGTGTGACAATCTTAATAGCTTCTCCTTCCGTTCCCTGCTTCGTTCCCAACCGAAATACTTCCTGCATTGCTTGGATGTAATCGAGGCGACAGTCGGGATAGCCGGAATAATCTAAAGCGTTGACACCGATGTAAATTCGCTGGGCTGCTAGGGTTTCGGCGTAGGCTAGGGCAAAGCTGAGAAAAATCGTATTTCTAGCTGGAACGTAGGTAATGGGGATGTTTTGCGACATTTCTGCAAGGTTGCGGTCGATCGGCAATTCGATCTGATTGTCCGTCAAAGCCGAACCGCCCCACAGTGTCAAGTCAAAGTTTACCACCTGATGCGCCTTAATGTGGGCCGATCGCGCGATCGCCCGCGCTGATTCCAACTCCCGCCGGTGCCTTTGCTGGTAGTCAAAGGAAATCGCATAACACTCGCAGCCGTCGGCCTTGGCTTGATACAAAACTGTTGAGGAATCCAGCCCTCCCGACAATAAAATAACTGCTTTCACTTAAAACATCCTCGATCGTATCCGGTTTTATATTTATATCAAATCTGTTGTCAATTGACAAGATGAGACGTACGGTTGAAACCGCGTCTACAAAAACGTAGGCGTTAGCCTTCTTGAAGGGTAGTCCGAGCGAGCAAGGGACTGAAGAAGATAAAATAATTTTAACCGCCGAGTCTTCTTCAACCCTTGGCAATGCGCGTGAGTGTTTGTATAGACGCGGTTTCAACCGCCGAGTCTTCTTCCTTGCAACAAATCATCTAGTTCGCGGTAATCGGGCAGAGTTGTATCAATTTCTCTACCCTGCCGCATCACTGTGCGATCACGCTGCGACCTAGATAACAATTCGCTGAAATTCCGCGCTTTAAACAAAATCAAATCTGCTGGTAAACCAACAGCTATTCGTCCCAAATTCGGCAATCCCATTAAATCTGCTGGTGTCTCCGTCACTGTGCGCGGCCATTCTTCCCAAGGTCTATCTAAATGGGCGATGCGGACTGCCATATTAAAGACTTCCAAAACATCGTGGTCGCCAAATCCGTAGAACGGATCGCGACAATTGTCGCTAGCAACTGCGACGGGAATTCCTGCTGCTTTGAGTTCGTGCAGCAGCGTGACTCCCCGCCACCGCGGTGTCCGCCCAGATTGTCTGTCTTGCAGGTAAAGGTTGCACATCGGCAAGCTGACAATGCCAATATTTGCTTGCTTGACTAATCCGATGGTTTCTGTTACTAACTCGGGCGGTTGTACGGCTAAACTACAGCAGTGTCCGCAGATAATTTGACCGCTAAATTTATGGTGAATTGCGGTTTTTGCGACTTCCCGCAGTGTTGTTGATTCTGGATCGTCGGTTTCGTCGGTGTGGAAGTCGAGGTTTAAACCACGTTCTTGGGCTAAGCTAAAAACGCGATCGAGCTGTTTGTCTAAATCGGGGTTCATGTAGGCGACGCCGCCGAGGATGCCGCCGATTTGGGCAATTTTGTCGGCTAATTTTTCGCCTGCGGGTGTCAGGAAATAGTCGAGGGAAACTAGGGAGACTGCTTGCAAGATTAGCCGATCGCGCCATTCGTCCTGCAATGCTGCAAATACTGCTAAACTAACGGTTCCCTGTTCGCCTGCTGCGTCGATGTGAGTGCGGATCGCCTTGGTTCCGTGGGCGTAGCTGCACTTGAGTCCGAACTGCATCCGCTGGTAAACATCGTCTGCATTCCAGTGTTTTTGAGCGTCAGCGCGTACTGTGTCGATCGCCCTGGCAAAAGTTCCATCGGGATTTGGCGATCGTTCCCAAATGTGCCCTTTGTCTAAATGTGTGTGCATATCCACAAAACACGGCAAAATTAAGCCGTTGCACAAATCGACAATCGGCCTATCTACAATTGGGAATAAATCTTCTTGACCAGCCGGAATAATTTGGGCGATCGCACCCGCTGCTATTTCCAGATCCACCACACAAAAATTGTCCTCAGTCCCCGTTGTGGCGAGAGTAGAAGCTGATGGGGCGATCGATTTCATCTCTAGAAGAGACGTGGGAACGCGAGCATTTTTGAGCAAATAATTAGATTTACTTGGCAACATTAATTTTGTGAGTTAGTATTTATTAAGAATTTAGCGCTGCCGCAAAAACGCTACCGACCATCATTGTCTGTCGAGCGTCGGTTGTATTCTCGGTAACAAACGCTACCTTCTTAGTCTAACCCTTTAGACATAAAATCGTACAGCGCAGATCGCAGTCGATCGCACACAAGCCGAGCATCTACAAAGACGGAGCCATCTACAAAAATATTACTCGATTAAGTTGCAGGCGTGCACTCTACCTGCCCAACTAATGGTAATAAATTGTGGTCGTTCCACTGCCATTAGCAACTGTAAAAATCGTGACATTGAACCATGCAACACCTAACAAACTGCCCTGTTTGCAATTCCGAAAATATCAGCTTTCGCAACAAAGCGGGAAATTGCGAGCGCCCTAAAGAACCGCTGCATTGGTCGCTTTTCGGCTGTGACGATTGCAGTCTGGGATTTCTCAACCCCCAACCTACATGGGAGGAATTGATTCCATATTATCCCCCAGATTATCTGTGCTACAACACTCACGTTGATGATGAGGAAAATGTAGTTGCAGAAGCTCATCAGCGGGGCGAGCACCGGCACATTCCTGTTCCTGGGGGCAAACGGTTGTTGGACGTAGGATGCGGCGGCGGTTCTTTTCTGCAAGTCTTAAAAAAGCTGGGAGTTGAAGTTAAAGGGGTTGAGCCTGGGGAATCGGCGGCGGCGGCGGCCCGCGATTCCGGACTTGATGTTTTTACAGGCACTTTGGAGGAATATATCGCACAAAATGGTACTGAGGAAAAGTTTGATGTGATCACTTGTTCTCATGTTTTGATGGCAACACCTTCGCCTGCACAAACACTCGACTGCATGAGGCAATTGCTGGCACCTGACGGTTATATTTGGGTGTCCGTACCGAACCTTGACTGCGAATCGGCGCGCCTGCTCGGCTGGCGGTGGCACAGCGCTTATTTCCCCCGCAATATCATACAATTCACTCCCAAAACTTTGAGTAAAGCAGGAGAAGTTGCTGGTTTAGTAATTCGGCGACAGTCAACTTATTCTTTTCCAGGAGCGGTGGCTTATTCGCTTTGTTTGCGGTGGCGCCATCGCTGGTTTTTACCTCATAAAATTTCCAGTAAATTGCTGTCGGAAAACTATCTCCAGCAGGCTGCGCAGGAATTGGATTCGCGCGGCGAAGGCGAGGCAATTTTAATGGAATTCGGTCATCCTCAAAGACTGGATTAAGCTGTTTAGAGCAAAAGTATTTGATTTGAGATTTGAAATTGACTGCAAGTCGGCGATTCAAAATCTCAAATCTTTTTTTTGCATCTGTTAAAATTTTAAAGTTACCGTTTGGTGCTTGTGCTGTCTTTGGCGTTGGCTATACTGGGAAAAAATTGAACTCTGGGCTATACATAGCAAACTTTTCGACGGTTGTGAAATTATTAATCGCTGAAACCGTTGCTATTACTAATTCTGGCTTCTGGCTTCTGGCTTTTGCTATGGCGGCAAATCTGACGCAAACCTTCTGTTATCCTGAAACCCAAGCCTAGATAGGGTTTTGTCTGTGTAGAGCGATTG
>JAYUGZ010000562.1:0-1494 GCA_043767465.1 Cyanobacteriota bacterium | reverse complement strand
AGATGTTAGGCAGTGCCCACCCTACTTCTTCTGCAAGCATTCTCATGTAAGGGACTGTAGATACTGTCTTGAATGTCAAGGGGTGGTGAGGGAATAATTAGGGTCAAAAGGCTTTTGAGACTTCAAAATACCAAAAGCCAAATGAACCAACTTACGCATGATGGCACCAATCGCCTGCATTTTAGCCTTGCCACGATCTAACAATCGTTCGCTGAAAGCTTTGAGCAGAGGATTATAACGCATGGAGACTACCGCAGGCATATAAAGAGCCTTTCTCAGTCGAGAATTGCCAGTACAAGACAATCGAGTCTTGCCATGAACACTAGTGCCACTAGTTCGTTCACAGGGAGTTAAACCCGCATGAGCAGCTAGTTGACGAGCATTCTGATAATCCTCAATGCAACCGATTTCTGATAACAACACGGCAGCAGTCTGTGCGCCAATTCCCGGAATTGATACCAACAGATCGCGTTGTTGTTTTAACTCTGGATGCTTGTCGAAATGGTCGTTGATTAATTGTTTAATCAGATCTTGTTGTTGCTTGAGGTACTCCAAATGAGCATTTGTGAGTTCAGCTACTTTGGTGGTAGCTGTTTCTAAGCGATTGTGCTCGGCTGTAACCATTTCTTGGAGAGAATCTAAGCGTCTGACCAAGGCTTGTAATTCTTTGATTTCAGGAGCTGTTGGCTTCCATAGATCTGGTTTAATCGCTGCACAAAAACGGGCAATTAAAGCCGCATCCACTGAATCAGTTTTAGTCCGCAATAGTTCGCCCTTAGCAAACCCTTTAATTCGGGCTGGATTGACGACACTAACGGCAAAGCTGGCTGAGTATAGGAATTCGGCTAAAGCGTCTCCATAGATGCTGGTCGCTTCCATACAGGCATGGAGTTGGTCGATTCCTTTTTGTTTGAGCCATTCTTGTAAGCTCTCAAACCCTTTGGGATCGTTGGTGAATTTTCTGGATTTTGTTCTCGTCTCTCCCGTAATTAGTACTACATGAAAGTCTTTTTTGCTGATGTCTATCCCTAAAAAATTGACTGTCATTGTTGCTAGATCCATTCCTGCTATGATAAAAGAACTTGACAGGCTGCTTAACTAACCTTGTAATTGCAGGCTTTTCGCGGTTGCGATTGCCTAAGATACTGTCCAGCTTTGAATGTGCCTATCATCAGTTATGGGAGCTTATCTACACAACAGACTTGTAACTAGTCTAAGGGGTGGGCCAACTTCACCGATTACTGATGTTCTCACTCTCACTTTCTCGGATCTTGGGATCGCTATTATCAAATACCTACTATTTTTTTAGATTTCCTCCTCAATCTGCTTGATTTGGATAAAGGCTGCCGATCGATTGACCGATACCGATCGATTGACTAATACCGATCGATTGACTAATGCCGATCGATTGATTGACTATCTCTCTCTAAGATACAAGGGGTGGGTTTATGCTAACCAATATCGACAAATTCAAATAACCTCAAACAAAACCCA
>JAYUGZ010000561.1:0-3914 GCA_043767465.1 Cyanobacteriota bacterium | reverse complement strand
TCCCGAGACGACACCAGATTAGTTTTAGAGCAATATGGCGATCGAATCCGCTACATTCACCAACAAAATCAAGGAGTTTCCATTGCCCGAAATCGCGGAATCGAGCTAGCGCGAGGAGAATTCATCGCCTTTCTCGATGCAGATGACTACTTTCTGCCCCACAAAATAGCAGCACAAATAGCTGTATTTGCAGCGCAACCAAATCTAGGAATAGTCCACAGTGGCTGGCGTTTAGTTAATAGTATAGGCGAACCACTAAAAGATGTCAAACTCTGGCAAAACGTCCCTAAATTAGACCTAGAAATGTGGCTGCGGTGGAAACCAGTATTACCCAGCGCCATGATATTTCGGCGCCATTGGTTAAAGCGAGCCGGCGGATTTGACCCTCGATTTCCACCAGCAGAAGATACAGATTTAGTGCTGCGTTTAGCCTTAATGGGATGCGAAACAGAGTGGCTGCGGCAAGTAACAGTTTGCTACCGCCAGCACGAACAAAGCGCCATGTACAAAGGTTTACCACAGGCTAAATCCCTCGCCGCAGTCATGGACAATTTTTTTGCCCGCCCCGAATTGCCGGATAAAATACGTTTGTTAGAAAAGCAAATCAAGTACAGTACCTTAGTTTGGATTGCTTGGTATTTGCACCGCACTGGTCATCCTGTTGAGATGGCAGAGTTTTTGCAGCGTTCTTGGAATTATACACCTTATTTGCCTGTGGAAACAGTCATTAATTGGGCGGAATGTTTTGCTGAATTTTCGCAGGATGCAGGAAATGAATTAGATGCAGATTTATTGGCTAAATCTCCTGAGTGGCAGCAATTAATGCAGTGGGTAATTTTCAGCAGCTATACTTAAAATAGGTTCGTAGTGAGGACTTTAGTCCTCGGAAAGAAGGACTAAAGTCCTCACTACGAACCTGTCAGCGTTTTTTTATTTGCATCTGAGGGAAGTGTGGCTAATTCGACGATGTATTTCCTATCCCAATCTTGGGGATTTTTGGATTGTTTTACAATTTGAAAATCTTCTTTTTCTCTTCTCTTCCTACCCTACCCTTCGGGAACCCTGCGGGGAACGGGAACGGCTTCGCCGAACGCGTCCTTTGCGTCTTCGCGGTTCGTTCAAAATAATTGTATAAAAAAATGCGAAATTATGCTTGAGTTTCTGCTTCTGTAAAAATTGGCGGCCAAAGTTCGGAAATTGGCAATTCCCAACCGGGGAAGAGTTCTGGTAAGATTAAAATATCATCATTTCCTAATACTACTGGTTCAGCTTCCTGACGATAAAGTGTAACAGTTTCTTCATCGGGGTCAATCAGAATTCCCACTTGGGCTCCGAGTTGGATAAACTTGTTAATTTTCTTGACTATCGGTTTAATGCGATCGCTCTGTGATTTAATTTCTACTACCAAGTCGGGGACTAATTCTCCGAAATAACGCGGACTTCGCCTGAGGCGTGCGGCCAGCACAAAGGAAACATCGGGTGCTGTGAGGTTAGCATCAGGTAAAATAAAGCCGCCTGCGGAGTCAAAGATTCTTCCCAAGCGACGAGGATTCACCCAAACGAATAGGAAAGCGCTCAAGCGAATGCCAATTTCGCTCGATACAATATCTGATGGGCCCACAATGATAATCTTCCCGCTTTCTAGTTCAACTTGGTAGTCTTGACCGGCTTCTTTGAAGGTTTTTTGGACTTTTTCTAAGTCTTTGAGTGTCATCATATTGATTATTGTCTCGCAGAAAATGAGTTGCCACAGCTACAGCTTTGGGCGGCGTTGGGATTGTGATATCGGAAACCTCCGCCCATCAAGTCTTCTGAATAATCCAAGGTGAGCTCATTGAGATATTTTAAGTGCTGGGGGTCGATCGCAACTTGAACTCCCTCGGACTCGCATACAGCATCACCAGGGGCTGGCGCATCGTCAAATGCCATTGTATAGGACAAACCGGAACAGCCGCTAGATTCCACGCCCAGACGAAACAAAGCATTGGGATTGCGATACTTTGACTTGAGGCGTTTTACTTCTGTCGCTGCTGTTTTGCTCAGGTGAATCATTAATTTTGGGAATGGGGAATTGGAAATGGGGAATTGGGAATTGGGAATTGGGAATTGGGAATTGGGAATTGGGAATTGGGAATTGGGAATTGGGAATTGGGAATTGATTATTACTAATTGTTTATGGGTTACTTATTGATGCGAATATTCAATTCCCTATGCCCTATGCCCTAGGCCCCATTCCCAATAGTTACTTAGCCTTTTCTGTGCGGGCATAATCGTCTTGAAACCGGATAATATCATCTTCTCCGAGATATTCGCCATTCTGCACTTCAATCAAAATCAGGGGGATAACTCCCGGATTTTCCAGGCGGTGAGAAGTGCACTGCGGAACGTAGGTAGACTGATTTGTAAACAAAACTTGTTCAGTTTCGCCACAAGTAACTTTTGCTGTACCACAAACTACGATCCAGTGTTCGCTCCGGTGGTGGTGCATTTGCAGGCTGAGGCGGTGTCCGGGCTTAACTTCGATTCGCTTAATTTTATATCCTGGGCCTTCTTCTAGGGTCGTAAACGAGCCCCAAGGCCGCGATTCTGTGGCGGTTATTTCGTTGGGTGCAGCAGGTGCGTGCAGGGTAGATAGTTGAGACAATTCTTGAATTTGAACCATGATTTTCACTCCTTGAGGATTGCTTGCTGAATCCCTTGGTAAACGACGTTGAGTTTGATATTAGCTAATTTATCCTCAAAACCGAAGTCCGATCGCGCGAACCGGTTAGCGGACTGTCGATTTTTGCACTTTTGCCTGTGAAAGCTCGATCGACGCACCTTGACCACCATAGCAAAATCATCACAGTAGTTGTCACCTGTTATGCGATCGATCGCCCATCTTTACATAAACTTTAACTAATCGACTTGAAAAAAATACTGTTTGAGCGCGATCGACCAGGCTTGGCATACCATATTTTAGTCTTTTTGTCAATTTCCTGGTCATCGGCAGTTCGTTGCACCCAATTTTGCAGAACTTTAAAAGCGAGCGCTGCAACTTCAGCCATCAAATTGACAAAATAACACTGATGGGGGTAAAGTAGATACAGCGATAAATTCAACTTGCAAATATTATGGTTGAGCTATCTAAAAAGCAAAAACCTATCCGCGGTAGAATCTTAAGAGAACCAACAGTATCGTCAGCAGAATTAGCACGGCGAAAATCACAAAGCAAATACGATTCTGAGAGCTCGATCGATTTTTAGTAAAACCTCTGCCTCAACTTCACCTCGGATATCAACCAAGCGAGAACAATAATCAATAGGGCGCGTTTGCAAACAATCAGCAATAGATTTTTTGGTTAATCCATTTCCTTCGGAAGGTTCAATCTCCACATTACTTTTAATCTTGGCTTTCTTTTCACTCCAACCAGTAATTGGCACAACCTGGATTATCGGAACTCGCTCATTATAAGTGTTGTTTGTCACAACAACACAAAGGTCTAATTTTCCCAGTTTCAGAACCCTTTGTCGGATCAAGATTGACTTCAATAATGAGTCCTCGTTTCAGCTTTATTCGTTCGGCCATTCTTCTAAACCTAATTCCGCTAATTTCTGTAAATCTGTATCTGCTTCATAAATCTCGGCATAAAGCGTCGCTGATTCTTCCAATTGCTCAGCTTCTAGCGCTAACTCCAGCAGTTCGATCGCCCTTCTTACGACTTCACTGGCATCTTTGAATCCATACTTTTTACATGATTGGAGAAAATTTATTTGGGATTCATCCAATGTAAATATTTGTTCTTTCATTAGATTAAGATTTTTGCTAAGCTTGAGGATAAGCTGACACGCAGCTAGATTGTATAATATAAATATAAGATAAGCGATCATTAGTTATAATGTATGCCAGCCAAAAACCATCTATCTCAAAATCAA